>CAZWDE010000403.1:0-2841 GCA_964632555.1 uncultured Limibaculum sp. | reverse complement strand
CGCGCAGCATCAGCCGGTGCGAGGCGATCTGCGCCTCCGCCGGGGTCTCCTTGAGGACCGGCAGGAAGTAGCGGGTCAGGCGCATCGGGGCCTCGGTCGTGGGAGGTGTGCGGGCGGGACGATCGCGCGAGGGTGTAGGGTCAACGACCGCGGCGCGCAAGCCTCGCGCGCAGCCCGTTCGGGCGCACGGGCTTTACCGGGCGACCGTCGCAATGGTAAATGAATTTCACCAAGGGCATGACAAGCGCGCTCCGCTCGGATAAGAGCGTCGGAAAACGGACACGTGCCCGGTCGGCCCGGTCTAGGGGAACCAGCGGCCCGCTCGCGACGGTGGTCGCGGGCGGGCCGTTCGGGTTTCGATGGCGGTGCGGGCGCGGACGGGGTCAGCCCGCCGGCGCCCCGTCGGGCTCGACGCTCCAGCCGAGGCCGAGCGCCTTGGCGAGCGCGGCGAGCCGCTTCTCCACCTCCTCGCCGCCGAACGGCAAGGCGGGCCCCGTGAGCGCCAGCCGCACCCGCCCGCCGGAGCGGCGGAGCCGCGCATAGTCGAGCACGCCGGGCGCCGAGCCCGCGATGGTCGCCCCGAGGCGCAGCGCGAGACCGAGCTGGGTGGCCTCGTTCTGCCGGCGCTGGCCGAGCAGGGCGAGCGCGGGCGGCGGGCTGCCGCCGCGCTTCGTCCCCTTGTAGCGGGCGACGAGGGCCGCCCCGATGAAGACCCGTCCCTCGTGGCCGAGATCGGAGAGCGTGGTCCGCGTGACGGTCTCCCAGCAGTTCTGCGCGCGGTAGTCGGGATGGGTGCGCCAGTTCACGTCGGCGAGGATGGCGGCCGCGCGCATCAGCCGCGCGTCGCGCGGGTCGCGCGGCGCGAGGAAGGCGACCGCCCAGTCGGCGAGCTCGTCGCCGAAGCCGGGGGCGCGGGCGCGCCGGCGCTCCTGCTCGCGCGCGCCGGCCAGCAGCGCGTCCTCGCCGCGGAGCGCGGGCGCCATGGTCTCGAGGCAGAGCCCCTCGCGCAGACCGAAGGCCGAGACCTGCACGGCGCCGGGCTTCAGCGCCCGGACGAGATGGGCGAGCAGCCGCCCGGTGAAGGGCAGGTTCTCCCGCCGCGAGGCGCTCACCGAGGCGAGGTCGGCGAGCGCCGCGGCCGAGGCCCGGCTCGCCCACTGCCCGAGCGCGAGCGCCTGGTCGGCCGGCAGGCGGTACTCGTGGAGCACCTCGAGCGGATAGCCCGCGCGCTCCATCTCGGCCCGGGCGAGCGCGCGGAAGGCGCCGCCGACGAGATGCAGCGTGCCGCCGTCGAGCGCGTAGCCCTCGGCCAGCGTGTCGAGATAGCGGCGGATGTCGCGGTCGATCTCGGCGGGCTCGCGCCGGCCGCCGAGCCGGAGCGGCCCGAGCGGCGTCGTCAGCCCCGCCTCGGGCCGGCCCTTGGCGATGCGGCAGAACTCGAGGCTGGCGCCGCCGAGATCGACGACGACGCCCGAGGTCGAGGGGGTGCCGAAGAGGACGCCGTTGGCCGCGAGCTCGGCCTCCTCGGCGCCCGAGATCACGCGGAGCCGGATCCCGGTGCGCGCCGCCACCTGCGCGCAGAAGGCCTGCCCGTCCTCGGCCTCGCGCACCGCCGCGGTCGCGACGCCGGCCATCGCCCCCACGCGGAGCTGCGGCGCCAGCGCGGCGAAGCGCGTGAGCGCGCGCATCGCCCGCTCGACCGCGTCCTTCGGGAGGCGCCCGGTGCGGCCGAGATCGGCGCCGAGGCCGCACATCACCTTCTCGTTGAAGAGCTGGGCCGGGCTGCGGCAGGCGCCGTCGTAGACCACCATGCGGACCGAGTTGGAGCCGACATCGATCACGCCGATGCGGTCCGAGCGCATGTCGGGCGGCGCGAAGCTCGGCGGCTCGCCCCGGAAGAACTCACCCTGCCCCGTGTCGCTCACGCCACCCCCGTCACGCCGCGCACCCCGTTGCGCCCCGATGCCCGGCGCGGCGCGGGGCGTCAACCGCCCCGTTTCGATCCGGGACGGTCACGCGCTCACTCGGCGGCCCTGGCCTGGGTGAGGCGCGGCGCGTCGGCCGCCCCCGACCGGCCGCGACCCGAAAGCGAGGGATAGGTCATGAAGAAGTCGTGGCAGTTGAACAGCTCCTCGCCCGGCGCGCCCGCGGCGCGGACATAGCGGTTGTCCGGCATCAGCACCCAGGACTGCGCCTCGTCGCGCAGGTTGGCCGCCATGATCTGGTCGATGATCTGGCTGTGCACCGTGGGGTTGACCACCTCGACCAGCGTCTCGACGCGACGATTGAGGTTGCGGTCCATCCAGTCGGCCGACGAGATGAACACCCGCGCGCCGGCCGACGGCAGCCCGTGGCCGTTGCCGAAGCAGGCGATCCGGGAATGCTCGAGGAAGCGCCCGACGATCGACTTCACGCGGATGTTCTCCGAGAGCCCCGGGATGCCCGGCCGCAGCCCGCAGATGCCGCGGATCACGAGATCGACCCGCACGCCCGCCTGGCTCGCCCGATAGAGCGCGTCGATCACCTCGGCCTCGATCAGCGAGTTCATCTTGGCCCAGACCTGCGCGGGCCGCCCCGCGCGGGCGTGCGCGGCCTCCTCCTCGAGGCACTCGAGGATCGTCTTCTTGAGCGTCACCGGCGCGCACTGGACATGGGTGAGCCCGGTCGGCTCGGCATAGCCCGTGGTGTAGTTGAAGATCTTGTTGGCGTCGCGCGCGTGCTCGGGCGAACAGGTGAACAGCGCGAGGTCGGTGTAGATCTTCGCCGTGATCGGGTGGTAGTTGCCGGTGCCGAAATGGCTGTAGGTGACGAGCCCGCCCTGCTCGCGGCGCACCACGGTGG
>CAZWDE010000402.1:0-2843 GCA_964632555.1 uncultured Limibaculum sp. | reverse complement strand
TGCGGATGCGGTCGCGCCGGCCGGTCAGGATCTTGTGCGGGTAGCACTGGTGGCCCACGTCCCAGACGAGCTTGTCGCGCGGCGTGTCGAAGACGGCGTGGATCGCCACGGTGAGCTCGACGACGCCGAGCCCCGCGCCGAGATGCCCGCCGGTGACCGAGACGGCCGAGATCGTCTCCTGCCGGAGCTCGTGCGCGAGCCGCTCGAGCTGCGCGTCGGAGAGCCGTCGGAGGTCGGCCGGGCTCTCAACGCGGTCGAGGAGGGGCGTGGAGGGTCGGTCGTGCTCGGCGCTCATCGTCGGTGTCCTCGCTGTCAAGACAGGTTGACATTCTGACAGTGGCAGGTTCGCCCGGACGAGGCAAGCCGGCCCCGGCCGGTCGGGCGGTCACATAACGCATCGTCCGCCGGCGGATCAAAACGGAATATCGTCGTCGCCCGCGCCGCTGTCCGCCGGCTGCGGCGCTTTGGCCGCAGGGGACCGGCCGGTGGCGGCCGGGGGCGCGGCGTCGGCGCGGGGGTCGACGGCCTCGAGCTCGGGCGCCGACCCCTCGCGGGCCACGATCTTCTGCACCTTGAGCTCGGCGTCGCGCAGGAGCGCCTCGCACCGCTCGCGGAGCGCCGCGCCGCGCTCGTAGAGCGCGATCGACTCGTCGAGCGGCACGCGCCCGCTCTCGAGCCGGGACACCACGTCCTCGAGCGCCGCGAGCGCCTCCTCGAAGCGCATCTCGGAGACCGGCCGCTCGTCCGGGCCGCCCGCCTCGCTCACGCGGGCACCCCGGCATGGGTCATCAGCGAGTGGAGATGCGCGCGCACGCCGCCGACGAGACCCTCGAGGTCGTAGCCGCCCTCGAGCGTCGAGACCACGCGCCCGCCGCAGGTCTCCTCGGCGACCTCGCAGATCCGGTCGGTCACCCACTCGAAGTCGGAGTCCATCCAGTTGAGATTGGCGAGCGGGTCGTTCACATGCGCGTCGAAGCCCGCCGAGACCATCACGAGTTCGGGCCGGAAGGCGCGGAGCGCGGGCAGGATGCGCTCCTCGTAGGCCGCGCGCATGTCCTTGCCGCCCGACATCGGCGGCAGCGGCGCGTTGAGGATGTTGCCGACGCCGGTCTCGTGCGCCGCCCCGGTGCCGGGATAGAGCGGCGACTGGTGGCTCGAGGCGAAGAAGACGCGGGCGTCGGTCTCGAAGATGTCCTGCGTGCCGTTGCCGTGGTGCACGTCGAAATCGACGATCGCGACGCGCGCGAGCCCCAGCGCCTCGAGCGCGTGCAGCGCGCCGACGGCGACGTTGTCGTAGAAGCAGAAGCCCATGGCGCGCGCGCGCTCGGCGTGGTGGCCGCAGGGGCGGAGCGCGCAGAAGGCGGCCTTGGCCTCGCCCTTCACAACCGCCTCGACCGCCGCGACGCATGCGCCGGCCGCGCGCCGCGCCGCCTCGAGGCTCCGCGGGCCGAGATGGGTGTCGGCGTCGAGGCTCGTCCAGCCGCTCGCGGGCACCCGCGTCTCGAGCATCGCCATGTAGGCGGGGTCGTGGGCGCGCGCGATCTCCGCGTCGCTGGCGGCCGGGGCCTCGGCGCGCGGCAGGTCGTCGAAGGGCGCGCTGGCGAGCAGCGCGTCGATCGCCTCGATGCGGGCGACCCGCTCGGGATGGCCGGCCGGCGGCACATGCGCGTGGCTGAGCGGGTGGGTGAGGATGAGCACCGACATGGCGCCACGCTAGTCAAGCGCGCGGCCCGGGGCAACGGGTCGCGCCATCGGTATTCCCTATCGCTGCGTCAGTCGGGCGTCAGCATGTAGCCCGCGCCGCGCACGGTCTGGAGATAGCGGGGCGCCTTGGGATCGGTCTCGATCTTGCGGCGGAGCCGGGTGATCTGGACATCGACCGCCCGGTCCTGCACCGAGCCCTCCGCGCCGCCGAGCTCGGCCGCGAGCCGGGCGCGGCTGACCGGCTCGTGCGGGCTCTGGCAGAAGACGCGCATCAGCGCCTGCTCGGTGGTCGTCAGCCGCACGATCTCCTCGCCCCGCATGAGGGCGCCGCGCGCGGGATCGTAGCGGATCTCGCCGAGCAGCAGGAATTTCGGCCCGTTGGCGGCGGGCGGCGGCGGCACCGCGCGGCGCAGCACCGCCGCGACCCGGAGCAGCAGCTCGCGCGGCTCGAACGGCTTGGCGAGATAGTCGTCCGCCCCGGCCTCGAGCCCGAGGATCCGGTCCTCGGTCTCGCCCCGCGCGGTCAGCAGCAGCACCGGCGTGTCGGTCGTCTCGCGCAGGCGCCGGGTGAAGGCGAGCCCGTCCTCGCCCGGCATCATCACGTCGACGACGAGGAGATCGAAGGCGAGCGCCGCGAGCAGCCGGCCGGCGTGGTCGGCACTCTTCGCGCCCGTCACCAGATAGCCGTTGCGGTGCAGGAACCGGCCCAGCAGCTCGCGGATCCGCCGGTCGTCGTCGACGACGAGGATGTGCGGGGTGTCCTCAGGCTCGCCCATCGTCGTCGGTCTCGACGAGCGAGAGGACCGCCGTGCGCCCGCCGCTGTTGAGCATCGCCTCGAGCACGCGCCGGAAGCCCGCCACGGCCTCGGGTCCCGCCGCCGCGTAGGCGCGGCGCAGCCGCGCGCGCTGCGGCTCGGAGAGCGCCCGCTCGAGCCGCTCGCCCGCCTCGGTGAGCGTGAGGTTGCGCTGGCGACGGTCCGCGGCGCCCTCGACGCTCGCCACCAGCCCCTCCTCCACGAGCTGGCGCAGCACCCGGTTGAGCGACTGCTTGGTCACGCCGAGGATGGCGAGGAGCCCCGCCACGGTGATCCCCGGCCGGCGCTTGATGAAGTGGATCGCCCGGTGATGCGCCCGCCCGA
>CAZWDE010000401.1:0-2863 GCA_964632555.1 uncultured Limibaculum sp. | reverse complement strand
GGCGCGATCTTCGGCTGCCCGGCGCACGACCAGCGCGACCTCGACTTCGCTCGCAAGTACGGCCTGCCGGAGCTCGACACCTTCGTCGCGAGGGAGGGCGGGGAGCCGGTCGGCGACACCGCCTTCGTGCCGCCGAAGACCGAGCCCGTGCGCTGGGTGCGCCCGGTGCCCCATGGCGGGCCCGAGGTGATGACCGGGCAGGAGGCGATCGAGCGCACCATCGACTGGGCCGAGGCCGAGGGCATCGGCCGGGGTGTGACGAAGTACCGGCTGCGGGACTGGGGGATCAGCCGCCAGCGCTACTGGGGCTGCCCGATCCCGATCGTGCATTGCGAGGCCTGCGGCGCGGTGCCGGTGCCCAAGGCCGAGCTTCCGGTGCGCCTGCCCGCGGACGTGTCCTTCGACCGTCCGGGCAACCCGCTCGACCACCACCCGACCTGGCGCCACGTGCCCTGTCCCGCCTGCGGCGCCCCGGCGCGCCGCGAGACCGACACGATGGACACCTTCGTCGACAGCTCGTGGTACTTCGCGCGCTTCACCGCGCCGCGGGCGGAGACGCCGACGGTTCCGGACGACGCCGCCTACTGGATGAACGTCGACCAGTATATCGGAGGGGTGGAGCACGCGATCCTGCACCTCCTCTACAGCCGGTTCTTCGCCCGCGCGATGATCGCGACCGGCCATCTGCCCGCGCACTGCGCCGAGCCGTTCTCGGCCCTGTTCACGCAGGGGATGGTGATCCACGAGACCTACGCGACGCCGCATCCCTCGGGCGACGGGCGGATGGTGTGGCACGCGCCCGAGGACATCGAGCGCACCGAGGCGGGCGCGCGGCTGCGGGCCACGGGCGACCCGGTCGAGATCGGCCCGCCGATCAAGATGTCGAAGTCGAAGAAGAACGTGATCGCGCCCGAGGACATCATCGAGCAGTACGGCGCCGACACCGTGCGCGTGCTCGTGATGTCGGACAGCCCGCCGGAGCGCGACGTCGAGTGGACGGCCGCCGGCGTCGAGGGGGCGTGGCGCTTCATCCAGCGCCTCTGGCGGCTCGCGACCGAGGCGGAGATCGCGCCCCTCGGCACGCCCGCGCCCCCGATGGGCGAGGCGGCGGCCGCGCTCCGCAAGGCGACGCACAAGACCATCGCCGGGGTGACGGCCGACATCGAGGGCTTCGCCTTCAACAAGGCGGTCGCGCGGCTCTACGAGTTCGCCAACGCGATCCAGCGGGCGGCGGGCGCCGGGCCCGATCTCGCCTGGGCGCGGCGCGAGGCCTTCGAGGCGCTGGCCCGGCTGATCAACCCGATGGCGCCGCATGTCGCCGAGGAGCTCTGGGAGCGGCTCGGCTACGCCACGATGCTCGTCGACAGCCCGTGGCCCTTCTGGGACGAGGACCTCGCGCGCGACGACACCATCACCCTGCCGGTGCAGGTCAACGGCAAGAAGCGCGGCGAGGTCGCGGTGGCGCGCGACACCGCGCAGGACGAGATCGAGCGGCTGGCGCTCGCCGAGGCCAATGTCGCGCGCTTTCTCGAGGGGCGGACGCCGCGCAAGGTGATCGTGGTGCCCGGGCGGATCGTCAATGTCGTGGTCTAGGCGCGCCGTCCTCGCGGCCGGGCTCGGCGCGCCGCTCCTGCTCGGGGGCTGCTTCCGCCCGATGCTCGCCGAGGACACCGCCGGCCGCGCGGCGCGCGGGCGGATCGCGCTGCCGCCGGCGAGCGGCCGGCTCGGCTATCACCTGACGCGGCGCCTCGAGGACCGTCTCGGACGGCCGAGCCAGCCCGATCACCGCCTCGCCGTGACGATCGACACCGCCGAGACCGGCCTCGCGATCGCGCAGGACAACACGATCACCCGGCGCACCGTGACCGCGACCGCCCGCTGGCAGCTGCGGCGGGCCGCCGAGCCGCGCCCGGTGCTGGCCGGCACCGAGACCGCGCAGTCGGGCTTCAACGCCACGACCTCGCTCTACGCGACCCGGGTGGCGCGGGAGACCGTCGAGCGGCGCCTCGCCGAGGAACTCGCCGAGCGGATCGCGCGGGTGATCCTCGCGCGGGCGGGGGAGCTCGCCCCGGCGTGAGGCTCTCGGGCGCCGCCGCGCACCGCTTCTGCCGGCAGCCGGACGACGCGCTGGCCGGCGCGCTTCTCCACGGCCCCGACGCCGGGCTCCTCTCGGTGCGCCGGCGCGAGCTCGCCGAGGCGCTCACCGGCGGCGAGGCGATGCGGCTGGTGCGGCTCGACTGGGACGCGGTGCGGCGCGACCCGGCCGCGCTCGAGCAGGCGCTGAAGGCCCGCGCGTTCTTCGCCGACCGGCAGGTGGCGGTGATCGAGGGGGCGAAAGACGCCCTCGCGCCGATCCTCGCGCCGCTCGTCCCGGGCCTCGGACCCGAGGACGCCTTTCTCGTCGTGACGGCGACCGGCCTGACCGCGCGCTCGGGGCTCCGCAAGCTCTTCGAGGCCGAGCCCGCCCTCGCCGCGCTCGCGCTCTATCCCGATCCGCCGGGGCGCGAGGAGCTCGCCGCGCGGCTGCGCGCCGCCGGCGGGCCCGCCGAGATCGCGCCGGAGGCCGCCGAGCGCCTCGCCGCCATGGCTTCCGAGACCGACGCGGGCAGCCTCGCGCGCTTTCTCGAGACGGTGGCGCTCCACGCCGCGGGGCCGCGGCTCGAGGAGGCCGACATCGCCGCGCTCGCGCCCGAGACCGCGCCCGCCGAGCTCGACGCGCTGATCGCCGCCGTGAGCGCCGGGGAGGCCGGGCGGGTCGCGCCGCTCCTCGCCCGGCTCGCCGCGGGTGGCACCGCGCCGTCACAGGCGCTCTCGGCGGTCGCACGGCATGTCGGCCGGCTCTTCGCCCTCGCAGCGGGCGCAT
>CAZWDE010000400.1:0-2864 GCA_964632555.1 uncultured Limibaculum sp. | reverse complement strand
GCTTCAACGCCACCATGGAGGGCATCCACCGCTGGGCCTGGTGGTTCGCCGTGCTCACTCCGATCACCGGCGGGATCGGGATCCTGCTGACCGGCACCGTGGTCGACAACTGGTATCTCTGGGCGCAGGAACACCATTTCGCTCCGGACTACCCGATGGTCTGGGACGGGCCCGTGGTCGATCCGCTCGCGACGCCCGAGGGTGAGGCCGCCAATGCCGCCGTCACGGGTGGCCAGACCGCTGGAGGGATGGAATGAGCGACGACAACACCAACCAGGGCCCCGAGGGGGGCCCGACCGGGCCCCAGAGCCCGGAGGAGCGGCGCAAGCGGGCGCGCAAGCTCTACGCCGACATCGCTCTCGGCGGGCTCCTGCCGGCGGCCGTCTTCGGCGCCCTCGTGCTGATCTGGGTGCTCTGGCCGCTCGACAACCAGCGCGACCAGGTGGGCTTCCGCGGCGTCGGCATGGTGCAGTTCACGCCCGCGGAGACCGCCGAGCGCCTCGCGGAGCTCAACGCGGTCCCCGAGTCCCAGGAGCCCTACGTGCCGGCGGAGGACGACCCGCTGATGCGCGACCTCGACTACTACGAGAACGTGCAGGTGCTCGGCCATCTCACCGAGGACAACTTCCTGCGCTTCATGAACGCGATCACCGAGTGGGTGTCGCCCGAGCAAGGCTGCGCCTACTGCCACGCGGGCGCGGACCAGGGCAACTTCGCCGACGACAGCCTCTATACTTATCACGTGTCGCGGCGGATGATCCAGATGACCTGGAACATCAACGAGAACTGGCAGAGCCACGTCAAGATGACCGGGGCGACCTGCTACACCTGCCACCGCGGGCAGCCGGTGCCGGAGTATCACTGGTATATCGAGCCGCGGCCGGAGGCCTCGCCGATGATCGGCGACAACACCATGGTGCAGAACCGCTCGGACGCGACGGTGGGCTACGCCTCGCTGCCCGGCGACCCCCTCACCAAGTTCCTGCTCGAGACGGACGAGATCCGCGTGGGCAACGACTTTCCGCGGGCGCCCGGTCGGCCCGCCGAGGGCGAACCCACCTGGCAGGACACCGAGTGGACCTACGGCCTCATGTTCCACTTCTCCGGCTCGCTCGGCGTCAACTGCACCTACTGCCACAACAGCCGCGCGTGGAACCAGTGGGACCAGAGCCCGCCGACCCGCGTCTCGGCGTGGTACGCGATCCGCATGATGCGCGACATCAACCGGAACTACATGCACAACCTCGAGGTCTACCCGCCCGACCGGCTGGGGCCGACCGGCGACGCGCCCAAGGCGAACTGCACGACCTGCCACCAGGGCGTGGCCAAGCCGCTCTACGGGGTGAGCATGCTCGACAACTGGCCGGAGCTGCGCACCAGCGGCACGCCCGACTACAGCGCCTTCGAGGACGAGCAGTCGGCGGCGGCCGACACGCCGGTGCGGCGCGCGGAGGCCGAGGTCGACTGAGGCCGGGATCCCCGGTCCGGGACCGGGACGCAACGAGGACGGGCCGTCGCGGGGCGCCGCGGCGGCCCGTTCGCCATGTGCGGGGCCGCCGCCGCGCGGCGCGGGTCTCAGGGGGCGGGGGCGCGCAGCCGGTCGGTGAAGCCCGAGACCGCGCGGGCGATCCGCCCGGGGTCCTCCTCGTGCGCGAGATGGCCGAGCCCGTCGAGCGCGGCGAAGCGCGCCGCCGGCAGCCGCGCCGCCGCCTCGGCGGAGAGCGCCGGCGGCACCGCACGGTCGCGCCGGCCGGCGAGCACCAGCCAGGGCAGGCCGAGGCGCGGCAGCGCCTCCCAGAGCGGCCCGAGCTCCCAGGCCGCCATCATCGCCAGCGTGCCGGCCACGTGGCCCGGACAGCGGAGGAGCCGGGCGTAGAGCCGCGCGCCCTCGGCGTCGATCCGCGAGCCGGTGCCGCGCAGCACCGCCGGCACCGCGTTGGGGTCGATCGCCGCGACCGCGATCGCGCGCGCCGCCAGCGGGTTCCAATGGAGCGCGCGCGCCATCGCCGGCAGCGCGATGCCGGGCAGCCCGCGGAACGGCGAGAGCGCCGGGTTGATGCCCACGATCGCCCGCAGGCCCGAGCGGCCGTCGAGCGCCATCCGCGCGAGGATCGCCGCGCCGGCCGAATGCCCGACGCCGACCGCGGGCTCGACGCCGAGCGCCTCGAGCAGCGCCGCGGTGGCGCGGGCCATCGCGGGCAGGCCGGGGCCCGGCTCCGGCGCCGGGCCGCTGAAGCCGTGGCCCGGCAGGTCGGGCGCGACCACCGTGGCGCGCTCGGCGAGCAGCGGCAGCAGCCCGCGCCAGCTGTGCGTCGCCGCGCCGGCGCCGTGGAGCAGCAGGAGCCCCGGGCCGCGCCCGGCCACCTGCACGTGCCAGCGGAGCCCGCCGGCGCGCAGGAAGCGGCTCGCCGCGCGGTTGGGCCAGTCACGCCCCTCGTTCTCCCAGCGCGGCGCGCCCGGCCCGACGAGATCGGCCAGCGGGCTCATGCGCGCCCCCGCACGGCGCCGGCGGCCTGCGAGAGCCGGGCGGCGTCGGCCCGCGGCAGGGCGAGGAAGGTCCCGCCCATCGCGTCGGCCACCGCCTGAGCCTCCGGCCGGGGGCGGGGCCCGGTGTCGATCACAAGCGCGGGCAGCCCGGCGGCCCGGCAGAGGCGCCCGAGGACGGCGGCGTCCTCGGCGGCACGCTGGCGGCCCTGCGCCCCGTCGAGCGCGATGTTGGCGCGCCCGTCGGTCAGCAGCACCAACGCGGGCGCGGTGCCGCGGGCGGCGAGGCGGCGGGCGATGGCGAGCGCGGCCTCGATCCCGGCGGCGAGCGGGGTGCCGCCCCCGCCCGGCAGCGCCGCGAGCCGGCGCCGGGCGAGCGC
>CAZWDE010000399.1:0-2874 GCA_964632555.1 uncultured Limibaculum sp. | reverse complement strand
CGGCGCCCGGCCACGCCGGCCGCAACCGCGCCCCTGGCCAGCACGGTCCTCGCCGCGGGGGCGACGCGGCGCCCGGCTTCGGCCACGCCCGCGCGGAGCCGCGCCTGCGCCTCGGCGAGCCCCTCCGCGACCGGCGCGACCGGGTCGGGCTTCGGCGGGCGCAGGGTGAGCGTGCCGGCGTCGACCACGGCGTCGGGGCTCAGCAGCACGAAGGCCGGCACGCCCGGGCGCAGCCACTCGGGCGCCGCCCGGATCCGCAGCCCGACGCTGGCCAGCGGGCCGCCGATCGTCGCGCCGTCGGCCAGCGGGTCGTCGCCGTCGAGCGCCTGCCAGGCGGCGCCGTGGGCGCGGTCGATCGCCCGGCGCGGCTCCATCGGCTCGGGCGCCACCTCGACCTCGCGGCCGATGAAGACCGTGAGGCCGCGGGTGAGGGCGCCGTGGCAGCCCTCGGGCGCGTTCTCGGGCCGGTAGGGCACGAGGCCGACCCACGCCTCGATCGGGCTGACGCCGCGCATCGCCATCCGGCCGGCGCGGTAGGCCTCGTCCACCGGCAGCACCGTGCCGGCGCTGGGGTAGACCACGGCGGTCGCCGGGCCGAGCCGGGCCAGCGCGCCCGCCACGAGCGTGACGACCGAGGCGACCGCCTTGGCCCAGGTGAAGCCGCTGCCCGGGGTCGCGCAGCTCACGCGGATATGCGCGCGGTGCCCGGCGAGCGCCTCGGCCGGGTCCCAGGCCCGCCAGGTGCCGAGACCGTCGGGCTCCAGCGCGCCGTCCCACCGCCCGGCCACGCGCTCGATCGGCAGCGGCGCGCCGTCGACCACGAGGGCGGGCGGGGCGTCGCCGCCCGGCATCTCGGCCCGGATCTCGCCCAGCATGTCGAAGCGCTCCGCGAGGATCTCGGCGAGCTCGTCGAAATCGAAGGACCAGCTCCGTTCCAGCAGGATCACGGCGGTGAACCGCGCCAAGTTTCGCCCCCTCCGGCAGACCTCGCGCGGAGCCTAACCGCCGCGCCGGGGTCGACACAACCGTGCCGCGAATCGCGGCACTGCCGAGTGAAGCCGACGGGTGCGGAGATCGAATGAACGCCGGGGCGGGCGGCGCGAGGGCCGGCGGCGGCGCGGGGCCGGCCGCCGGGCGGCGCGTCAGGCGCTCTGCGCGTTCCGGAAGAGCTGGACGACCTTGCTCTTGCGCGCGGCGACGTAGACGTGGAGGTCCGGCAGGTCCTCGGGCTCGATCAGCGCGATGTGCTGGGCGGCCGCCAGCGTCGAGGCGCCGCGGCTCGCGCCGTGGGCCGTGACGATCGCCGCGCCGTCGAGCCCGAAGCGGTCGCGCGCCATCACCACCTCGCGCACGACGGGCTCCACCACCTGCTCGGCGAATTCGCGGCAGCGCAGGCCGATGATCAGGTCGCCGCGCTCGGCGAAGAGGTCGATCGCGTCGGTCCCGGGCGAGTCGGTCGCCTGCGTGACCCAGCCCTGCTCCGCGAGGATGCGCCCGTAGGCCTCGGTCAGGCCGCGCGCGGCGGTCTTGGCGAGGTGCTGCGGCATCTTGTGGGGCGCACCCGCATCCTCGGCGCCCGGCACCTCGGCCTCGGCGCGGCCCCGCGCGGCCCGGCGGGGCTGGCGCGGCTCGGCGTAGCGCTCGGTCTCCTCGGGCTCGCCGAAGCGGCGGCGGCGGCGCTTCTGCCCGCCGGCGTTGGCCTCCGACATGATGTGCTCGATCTCGGCCGTCAGCGTGGCGATCGCCTCCTGGCGGTTGAGCGTGCGCGCCATGAAGGCCGAGGACATCAGGAACCGGTCCGCCTCGTAGGGCCAGTCGCCATAGATCGACGCGCCGTACTCGTCGCGCTCGACGGTGCGGACGAAGGCCGAGATCAGCCGCGCCTCGTGGCTGGAGACCAGCGTCTTGAGCTGGCGGAGATCGGCCACCCGGTCGATCAGGATCTCGTTCGTCGCGGGCTCGTGGCGGGTCGCGTGCGGATCGATCACCCGGTCGTGGCTCGAGAAGGGCGCGGCCTCGGCGCGGCGCCGGCGCTCGCGCTCCGCCATCTCGGCCTGGTAGCGCTCGGCGGGGTCGGGGCGCTTGGCGGCCGGGGCGAACTCCTCGGCGAAGCGGCGGCGGCGCGGGGTCTGCGGCTCGGCCTCGGCTGCGGCCATCTCGGCGCCGTCGGCCCGCCGCGTGAGCACCCACACCCAGTAGGCCGCCGCCGAGACCACGATGACGGTCAGCGCCTGGATCAGGGGGATCGCGGCATCACCATTGATATACATCAGCACAACGAGTCCGGGCGTCGGCGCCACGAGGATGGAAACCGCCAGATTGACCAAGAAATTCAACGTTCGCATTACGCTCACCTTCACGAACGACACACCACACCAACCTAGCAAACATCTCCGCCCGCGTCGGTCAACCTCGGCCCGCCAAACCGGGGCAAACCGCCACTGAAGGGCCACCGGACCGCGGGTTGGGCGCCACACTGTTTCGCAGAATGAGCCGGATTTGGCCCAGTTTGCGACAGCTCACTGCCCAGTTTGCAAATATCCTTCCCGCACTGATTCGCCCCTCAGCGGCGGTCCCTCGCCCCGAGGAGACGGAGCCGGAGAGCGTTGAGCCGGATGAAGCCCTGCGCGTCCTTCTGGTCGTAGGCGCCGGCGTCCTCCTCGAAGGTGACGTGCGCCTCGGAGTAGAGGCTCTCGGGCGAGGCGCGGCCGATCACGCTCGCCGAGCCCTTGTAGAGCTTCACGCGCACCGTTCCCGTCACGCGCGCCTGGCTCCGGTCGATCGCGGCCTGGAGCATCTCGCGCTCCGGGCTGAACCAGTAGCCGTTGTAGACGAGCTCGGCGTAGCGCGGCATCAGCTCGTCCTTCAGATGCG
>CAZWDE010000398.1:0-2878 GCA_964632555.1 uncultured Limibaculum sp. | reverse complement strand
GCGGGGGCGGGCGCGGCGGGCGCCGGAGCGGCCGGCGCCGGGGCCGGATCCGAGCCGCCGCCGACCCCGCCGAGCGGGCGCGGCGGCCCGAGCGCGCTCGTGTCGCCTCCTTCGAGCTCGGTCAGGCGGAACTCGATGTCGCCGAAGCGCCGGCCCGCCTCCTCGGCCATCCGGCGCTGCTGGAACTCCAGCTCCTCGATCGCCCCGGTCAGCCGCCGCAGCTCGAGCTCGAGCCGGTCGAGCCGCACGGTGGCGTCGCCCCCGAGCGTCGGCGCCGAGGGCGCGGCGCGCCCGCCCGACAGCGCCTCGATCCGCGCCCGGATGTCGGCGAGCTCGGCGTCGACGATGCCGAGCCGGTAGCGCAGGTCCTCGACGGTCTCGCCGCTGCCGGTCCAGCCCTGCGCCGCGGCCGGTCCGGCCGCCGCGAGGCCGATCGCGAGCGCCGCGGCCGCTGCCCGCATCAGCTCGTCGGTCCGCGCGACACGACGGTCATGGCGCGGCGGTTCTGCGACCAGCACCGCTCCTCGGAGCAGAGCGAGACCGGGCGCTCCTTGCCGTAGCTCACGGTCTCGAGCCGCGCCGCCGGCACCCCGCGGCTGACGAGGAACGAGGCGGCCGAGTTGGCGCGCCGCGCGCCGAGCGCGAGGTTGTAGTCGCGCGTGCCGCGCTCGTCGGCGTGGCCCTCGATCACCGCGCTGACCTCGGGGTTGGCGAGCAGCCACTCGGCCTGCCGCGCGAGGGTCGCCTGCGCCTCGGCGTCGAGGTCGAAGCGGTCGGTGGCGAAGAACACCCGGTCGCCGACCACGACGTTGAAGTACTCGACCGAGGTGATGTCGTTGATCCCGCCCTGCCCCGCATTGGGATCGACCGGGGCGCCCGCCGTGGCGCTCGCGTCCGTGTCGGGCCGGCTGCAGGCGCCGAGCGCCAGAGCGACCACGAGGGCCGCGGCGAGGGTCCGTGTCGTCGATGTCGTTCTCATGCCTGTGTCGCTCTCTGCCAAGGGGTTCTGCCGACCCTCCCCCGGCGCTCGCGGCGCCGGTCCTTCGCGCGGCAGTATCCGCTGCCGGGGCGCGCGCCGCAAGAGGCCGTGAGAGGTTCGCGCAACCCTATTCACGAAGCGGCGACCAGCTGGGGTCGGAGGCGGCGTTGGGCGTCGCCAGCCGCTGGCGGTTGCGGCCCGTGACGTCGATCGTCGCGAGGCTCGCGCGGCCCTGCTGCCCGGGCGTCTCGGTGTAGTAGACGAGCACGCGGCCGTTCGGCGAGAAGCTCGGCCCCTCGACGAGGAAACCCCGGTCGAGCAGCCGCTCCTGCGTGCCGTCGGCCCGCATCACGCCGATGTGAAAGGCGCCGTCGCGGATGTTGGTGAAGGCGATCAGGTCGCCCCGCGGCGACCAGACCGGCGTGCCGTAGCGCCCCGGCCCGAAGCTGATCCGCCGCGCGGGCCCGCCGGAGGCGGACATCACGTAGAGCTGCTGGCTGCCGCCGCGGTCGGACTCGAAGACGATCTGGCGCCCGTCGGGCGAATAGTCGGCCGCGGTCTCGATCGCCGGCGTGTTGGTCAGCCGGCGGAGCTGCCGGTCCGCGAGGCGGAGCGCGTAGAGATCGGTGTTGCCGCCCTCGGCGAGGGAGAGGATCACCTCCGCGCCGTCCGGCGAGAAGCGCGGCGCGAAGGTCATGCCGGGAAAGTTCCCGAGCCGCTCCCGTCCGCCGCCGTCGAGCCGCTGCAGCATCACCGCCGGCGCCCCGTCGTCGTAGGCGATGTAGAGCACGAGCTCGTTGTCCGGCGAGATCCGCGGCGTCAGCACGAGGCCGTCGGCGCCCGGCAGGTAGCGCAGATTGGCCCCGTCCTGGTCCATCACCGCGAGGCGCTTGCGCCGGTCGCCCTTGGGGCCGGTCTCGTCGATGAAGGCGATCTGGCTGTCGAAATAGGGCCCCTCGCCGGTCAGCGCGGTGTAGACGCCGTCGGAGACCTTGTGCGCGACCCGGCGCCAGTCCTCCGCCGCGGCGAGGAGCTGCACGCCCGCGATCTGGCGCTCGCCGGCGGTGTCGAACACGCGGAACTGCACCTGCAGCCGCCCGTCGGCGCTGCGCTGCACGCGGCCGGTGACGAGCGCGTCCGACCCGATCGTGCGCCAGTTGGCGTAGGTCGGCGCGGTGTCGAACGGCACCTCGCGGTCGATGAAGGCGGCGGGGTCGGTCAGCCGGAAGAGCCCCGAGCCCACCAGATTGGCGCGGATCACGCCGCCGATGTCGGCGGCCGTGGGCGCGAGGTCGGGCTCGGTCGCCTCGAAGGGCAGGAGCGCGATCGGGATCGGCTCGAAGCCCGCGCCCGCGACGTCGATCTGGAGCGGCTGCGCGCGCGCCGCGAGCGCGAGCATCAGCAGCAGCGGCAGCAGCGCGGCGAGCGCGCGGACGGCGTGTCTCATGAGCGGAATCCGATCTCGGCTGGCGTGAAGGTGACGTGGATGACCTTCCACGCGTCGTATTTCGCGGGGGGCAGGCGGGCGAACTCGCCGGCGATGGCGGCGCGGCGCAGCGCCCGGCTCGCGGCGAGCGAGAGCGCCTGCTGCGCGCCGCTGTCGCCGCCCGTGGCCTGAAGGAGCTCCGGTCCCTCGACGATCCGGCCCGACAGGTCGAGCCCGATCGCGACGGTCACCGACAGATTCGGATCGGCCCGGTTGCCTGCAAAGGTGAAGTAGCGCCGGAGCGCCACGACCAGCGCGTCGCGCTCGCCGCGGGTCACTTGCGCGGCGAAGCGCGAGGGGCGGGCGCCGAGCGCGCTGGCCGTGCCGCCGGCGGGATCGGGGCGCCGGGCGCTGCGCTCGACCTGCTCGGGCTGCGGCTCCGGCGGCGGCTCGGCGGCGGGGGGCCGCGTGGC
>CAZWDE010000397.1:0-2922 GCA_964632555.1 uncultured Limibaculum sp. | reverse complement strand
CGGCCGTCCGCGGCCTCCATCCAGGCGCCCTCGGCGCGCACCATCTCGATCGGCCGGCGGTAGAAGAGGACGGCCGCCGCGCCCATGTTGCGCTGGCGCCGGGCGAGGAGGCTCTCGGCCGGCCCGCCCGCGCCGTCCCGCTCCGGGCGGAAGCGGTTCATGTCGAGGATCTCGCGCGCCTCGGGCTCGGCGGTCACGGCGCCGGCCCCGCGAGGAACCGCTCGGCCAGCGCGCAGGTGCCGTCGGTGTAGGCGGTGCCCATCTCCTGCGCCGTCGGCGTCTCCGCGTGGCTCGCGACCCAGGCGGTGAGCTGGAGCCGGCGCAGCATCACGAAGGTCGGCAGCATCGCCGCGTCCTCGGCCGCGAGCGGCGCGACCGAGCGGTAGCCCGCGATCCACGCCTCCATCAGCGCCGGCACCTGCGGGTCGGTCTCGAAGAAGCTGACGGCGGCCGCGAAGTCGAAGCCGTACCAGCCGAAGCCGCAGTCGTCGAAGTCGATCACCGCGATGCGCCCGTCCTCGACGAGAAGGTTGGCGAGGCGGAGATCGGCGTGGATGAGGCCGAAGCGCCCGGGGCCCGTGCCATAGGCGGCGAGGCGGCGCTCGAGCTCGGCTGCGGCGCGCTCGAGGATCGCCGTGCCCGCCGCGGTCAGGCCGAGCCCCCCGCGCCAGTCGCCCCAGTGGGGCGTGCGGCCGACCGTGCTGTCGAAGTCCCATGTCTTGCGCGCGAAGCCCGCGGGCCGGGGCCACGCCTGCGCATGGGCATGGAGCCGCGCGCTGATCGCGCCGAGCTCGCGGAAGCCCTCGGCGAGGTCGTCCTCGGGCGAGGGCTCGTGGCCCGGCATGAAGGCGAAGGCGACCGCCTCGCGCGGCGCGCCGTCGAGGTCGAACGCCGCGATCTGCCCGCCGTGCGCGCGCTCCAGCACCGCAGGCGTGGTCACGATCCCGGCCTCGCGGAGCGCCGCGATCCAGGCGAGCTCCGAGGCGATCTCGGCGCGCGTGTGATAGCCCGGCCGGTGCACGCGGATGACGATCGGCGCCCCGGCGGACGGGTCGTCGGCCCGGAAGGTGGCGTTCTCGGAGATGTTGAGGAGGCTCACGCGCGCCTCGGGCGAGAGGCCCCATTCGGGCAGGAGCCCCCGCGCGCCCGCCTCGAGCCTCGCCAGCAGCGCCTCTCCGTACATGCCGGCCATGCCGTCCTCCGTTTCGTTTCAGGATAGACGCGTCCCGCCCGGCGCCGCAACCGGCTTCGCCCGGGCCCGAGGAAGCGGCTTCCGGGCCGTCGCGTTTCCGTCATAGACTTTTCGCACGGGCAGCCTCGCCCGGCGAACGACAGCACACGAGAACAGGAGAGGTCCACAATGCTCACACCGATCACCGACCGTTCGGTCCTCGTCACCGGCGGGTCCAAGGGCATCGGCAAGGGGATCGCGCGGGTCTTCGCGCGCGCCGGCGCCCGGGTGATGATCGCGGCGCGCGGCGTGGCGGCGGCGCGCGCCGCCGTCGAGGAGATCCGCGCCGCCGGCGGGACGGCCGAGCACGTGACGGGCGATGTCGGCGACTGGGCCGACATGCAGCGGATGGTGGCGGCCACGGTCGCGGCCTTCGGCGGGCTCGACGTGCTCTGCGCCAATGCGGGCGTCTTCCCGCAGACCAAGATGGTCGAGATGGACCCCGAGGAGTGGGACGCGGTGATGCGCACCAACCTCCGGAGCGCGTTCCTCGCGGTGAAGGCGGCGATCCCCGAGTTCGAGCGCAGGGGCCGCGGGCGCGTGGTGCTGACCTCCTCGATCACCGGGCCGGTGACGGGCTTCCCCGGCTGGGCGCATTACGGCGCCTCGAAGGCCGGCCAGCTCGGCTTCCTCAGGACCGCGGCGATGGAGCTCGCCCGCTACAACACCACGATCAACGCGGTGATGCCGGGCAACATCGTGACCGAAGGGCTCGAGGGGCTGGGCGAGGAGTATCTGAAGACGATGGCCGCCTCGATCCCGCTCAAGCGTCTCGGCGCGGTCGAGGACATCGGCCACGCGGCGCTCTTCTTCGCCTCCGACGAGGCGGGCTACATCACCGGGCAGACGATCGTGGTCGACGGCGGGCAGATCCTGCCCGAGAGCCTCGAGGCGATCGCGGAGATCTGATCAGCCCGCGGCGCCGGCGCTGTCCTCCGCCGGGGCGGCGTCCTCCGCGGCCGCGGCGACCGGGATGAGCACCTCGTTGCGCCGCAGGAAGCCGGGCGTGAAGGGGTCGTTGTAGTAGGCGTGCACCGGCGCGCCTGCGGGCTTGAGCCCCTGCTCGCCCATCCACGCGCGGAGCCTCGCCTCCTGCTCGGCGAGATCGGCGTCGTCGGGCGTGCCGGAAAAGCGGATCGCCGCCATCTCGCGCGGCGGGACGGTGCGCAGCCGCACGTCCTCGCGCGCCGGCGCCGGCAGGTCGTCGAGCGTGCGCCCCGCCGGCATGATGAACGCGACCCGCCAGCGGTCGCCCTCCGCGGGCTCCTGCGTCACGGGCGCGGTCATCGCGATCGTCTCGCCCGGGCGCTCGCGGGCGAAGATGTAGGAGGCGAGCGGCGAGAAGCCGTCCGACAGCGCGGCGCGGCGCGGGCCGCCCTTGGTCACCTCGGCGACGGTCAGCTCGGGATAGGCGCGCAGCTCGATCGGGCCGTCCTCGCGCAGCGTCTCGTAGTCCGGCGTCTCGACATTCTGCACGACGTAGACCCAGACCCCCACGAGCGCGACGAGCCCGACCCCGAGCACGGCAAGGATGATCAGCAGCGTTTTCATGGGATGTGAGATAGCGGCGGCGCCTCCCGCATCCAGAGCGTGGTGCCGCCCTTTCCGTCGGGGCCCCGCGTCGCGCGATAGGTCTCGAGCTCGCGCCGCGCAGGGTGCTCGGGGGCGAGATGGGCGAGATGGCCCTCCGC
>CAZWDE010000396.1:0-2925 GCA_964632555.1 uncultured Limibaculum sp. | reverse complement strand
AGGCGCGGGCCGTCGACCGTGTCGCAGGTGCAGATGGTGTTCCAGAACCCGTTCGCCACGCTCAACCCGTCGATGACCGTGGGCCAGCAGATCTGCCGGGTGCTCGAGATCTTCGAGATCGGCGCGTCGGACGCGGATCGCTGGGAGCGGATGCTGGAGCTGCTCGATCTCGTGAAGCTGCCGCGCGAGTTCGCGACCCGCATGCCGCGCCAGCTCTCGGGCGGGCAGAAGCAGCGCATCGGCATCGCCCGCGCCTTCGCCGGCCGCCCGCGCCTCGTCGTGGCCGACGAGCCGGTCTCGGCGCTCGACGTCTCGGTGCAGGCGGCGGTGACGAAGCTGCTCACCGACATCCAGCGCGAGAGCCGCACCACGATGCTCTTCATCAGCCACGATCTCGGCGTCGTGCGCTATCTCGCCGACCGCGTGGTGGTGATGTATCTCGGCGAGATCATGGAGCAGGGGCCGACCGAGGCGGTGTTCTCGCCGCCCTACCACCCCTACACCGAGGCGCTGCTCTCGGCCGTGCCGGTGGCCGACACCCATGTGAAGAAGCGCCACGTGGTGCTCGAGGGGGAGCTCCCCTCGCCGCTCAAGCGCCCCAAGGGCTGCCCGTTCCAGACCCGCTGCCGCTACTACATGCCCGGCACCTGCGAACAGCCGCTGCCGCGCAAGGACATGGGCAACGGGCATTTCGTCTCCTGCCATCTCTCCGACGCCGAGCTCAACGCGATGGAGCCGGTCATCACGGTCGAGAAATCCCCCGCCGCCGAATGACGGCCGCCGGCGCCGCTCTCTTGCGCCCCGGGCTCCTCCGCGAGGCGCGGCACGGGTTCGCGGGCGCGGCGCCGACACTCACCGCTCGACCCCGGCCGGAGACTTCCGGTTCGGCCCGGCTTTGATCGTAGGGAAGGTCCGTCTGGCGCGTCCGGCCGGCGTCTTCCCGCGCGGGGCGCCGAGGCGCCGGCGCCGGGCTGCGGGCGGAACCATCGCCGGGCGTCCGCGTCTGTCCTGCAAGGCGAGATCACGGCTCGCCCGACGCGGCCGGGCGGGCCCGCGCGGCCCCGGCCACGGCAGACCCCGAACCGGAGGAGGACGCCATGAGCGCTCAGGGACTCGAGGTCATCGACGAGACCGTCCAGCAGACGCACGAATGGATCAACGATCTCGCGGCCCGCACGGGCAGCGAGGACAAGCGCCAGACGCTGCGGCTGATGCGCGCCGTCCTGCGCGCGATCCGCGACCACATCCCGCACACCGAGGCGGCGCATCTCTCGGCGCAGCTGCCGGTGCTCGTCCGCGGGTTCTACTGGGAAGGCTGGCGGCCGGCCGCGACGCCGGTGCACCCCCGCGGGCGCGAGGCCTTCGTCGGCGCGGTGCGCCAGTTCTACGACCGGCCCGAGGAGGAGCTCGCCCCCGAGGTCCGGGCGGTGTTCGCGCTGCTCGAGGACCGGCTGACCGAGGGCGAGATCGGCGACGTGCGCGCCATGCTGCCCGAGGACGTGCGCCAGCTGCTCGCGGCCTGAGGGCGGCGGCGCCCCAGCGTCACGGGGCTGTCACCGCGGCTATGCAGGGCTGACACGGGGCTCGGCTATCCGGCGGGGATCGCACCCGTTCCGGAGGAGCCCCATGACCCGACTGCCGATCGCCCTCGCGGCCGCCGCCATCGCGAGCGCCGCGCCCGCCGCCGAAGAGGTGACCGCGACGCTGCGCGGCCACGCCGTGCTGCCCGCGATGTCCTTCGCGATCCCGCCCGAGGACGCGCCGCGCGCGCTCTTCGTCTCGGGCCGCTTCACCGGTCCCGGCAACGCCCGCACGGAGGAGCTCTTCTCGGTCGAGGGCCGCACCTGGATCGGGCCGGCGGACGGCGAGAAGCGCGCCACCGGGCTGTCGCTGCCCTTCGTCGGCCAGCCGATCCAGGGCTTCTCGGGCGTCCAGCACCTGGGCGACGGGCGCTTCCTCGCGCTCTCCGACAACGGCTTCGGCAGCAAGGTCAACTCGGTCGATGCCATGCTGATGGCGCATGTGATCCGGCCCGACTGGGAGGCCGGCACCGTGGCGGTCGAGCGCACCGTGTTCCTCGCCGATCCCGACCGCGTGCTGCCCTTTGCGATCCAGAACGAGAACACCGAGGCGCGCTACCTGACCGGTGCCGATTTCGACATCGAGTCGATCCAGATGATCGGCGAGCGGATGTGGTTCGGCGACGAGTTCGGGCCTTACGTCTTCGCGACCGACCTCGACGGGCGCGTGCTCGAGATCCACGAGACGCGGCTCGGCGAGCGCACGCTGCGCTCGCCCGACCATCCGGGCGTGCGCACGCCCAACCTGCCGGGCGAGGTGAGCTTCGACGTCCGCCGCTCCCGCGGCTTCGAGGGGATGGCGCAGTCGATCGACGGCACCACGCTCTACCCGCTGATCGAGGGGCCGATCTGGGACCCCGAGGCCGGCGAGGTGGAAATGGAAGACGGCCGCGAGTACCTGCGCCTTCTCGAGTTCGACGTCGCGAGCGCGGAGTGGACCGGCAACGCGTGGCGCTACCCGCTCGAGGAGAACGGCCACGCCATCGGCGATTTCAACATGATCTCCGAGACCCGCGGCCTCGTCATCGAGCGCGACGGCGGCGAGGGCGACCCGGCGCAGGCCTGCCCCGAGGGCGCGCCGGGCCCCGACTGCTTCTTCGACCCCGCCCGCTTCAAGCGGGTCTACCTGATCGAGCTCGGCGAGCCGGGGACGGCGGTCGAGAAGCTCGCCTATGTCGATCTGATGAACATCGCCGATCCCGACGGCGTCGCGCGCCGCGGCGGCAACAACGACGGGCGCTTCACGTTCCCCTTCGTCACGATCGAGGACGTCGACATGGTCGACGCGGAGCACATCATCGTCGGCAACGACAACAACCTGCCGTTCTCGACCGGCCGGGCGATC
>CAZWDE010000395.1:0-2939 GCA_964632555.1 uncultured Limibaculum sp. | reverse complement strand
GGCGTCGGAGCGGCCCGCCCGCCGCGATCTCGCGGCCCACGCCCGCGAGGGCCCGCGCCGGCCCGGCCTCGCGCGCCCAGCCGCATTCCCGGATCCGCGCGAACTCGGCCCAGGCGCGGCGCTCCTCGGCCGGCGAGGCGAACTCGGCCACCACGAAATAGGCGAACACGCTGTCGGGCCGGGCCGTCGCGCTCGCCATCCAGAGCGGCGAGATCGAACCGAAGGCATAGTCGAAATGCGCCGCGAGGCGCCGCCACCGGGCCCACATCGGGTGCTCGGCCGGCAGCCGCAGCGCGGGCAGCGCGATCACGGTGACATCCGACACGGCGCCCCGCTCGTTCCAGAGAATCACCGCGTCGGCGGCGTCGATCCGGGGCTCGGGCTCCCGGCGGCGGACCGCGGCGCGGCGCGTCTCGGGGGTCTGCAGGTCTCTCGGCATGTCGGGTCTCCTTGACCGTCGCTCCGAGGTCATCCTACCCGGCCGGCCCCAGCCGGCTCACAACCTGTGATCGGGTCCGCCGTCGTCGTCCTGCCCGAGCCCGAGATAGCGCGCGTCGAATCCGGTCTCGCGGACCAGCCTGGCGAGATCGGGCACGTCGAGGCCGTTGTTGCCGACCACGACGAGCCCGCGCTCGCGCAGCTTCCGCAGCGTGCGGTTGAGATGCACCACGCTGAGGCCGAGCGCGTCGGCGAGGAGCGTCTGCGGCACCGGGCAGTGGAACCCCGCGCCCTCGACGAGGCCGCGC
The DNA here is from genome assembly GCA_964632555.1 of uncultured Limibaculum sp. Lineage (GTDB taxonomy): Bacteria > Pseudomonadota > Alphaproteobacteria > Rhodobacterales > Rhodobacteraceae > Thermohalobaculum. The sequence continues at coordinate 2,193 of CAZWDE010000395.1, read as the reverse complement.
AGCGTCGCCCGCGAGCCGATCTCGCAGAGGAGATGCGCGGTCCGCTCGTCCGCCGAGCGCCGCCCGAGGCTCAGAAGGTGCTCGAACAGCATCGCCTCGTCGCGCGCCAGCGTCCACAGGAAGGCCGTGGCGATCTTCGGGTAGCGGGCGAACAGCTCCTCGATCTGCGCCCTCCTCAGGTCGAACACCGAGCAGGCGGTGAACGTGCTGTAGCAATGGTCGGAGGTGCGCAGCATCAGGCTCCGCATGCCGAGGAAGTCGCCGGGCAGCTGGAAGTTGATGATCTGGCGCCGGCCGTCGGCGAGGTCCTTGTAGCAATAGGCCCAGCCCTCGTCGATGATGTGCACCGTGTTGCCGGCGTCGCCCTCGAGAAGCAGGTCGGTGTTGCCCTCGACCTGCCGGGGCGTCGCGAGCAGCGACACGATCGCCGCGCGCTCCTCCTCGCCGAGGGGGGCGAACTGCGCCAGCTTGCGGATCAGGACGGGGGGGCGCTTGCTCATCGGGGATCCCGGCCGGGCCTGCGAGATCCCCGTCCCCGGCTCGGCCGGCCCGTCAGGGTGCCGGCCCGGCGCGGGAGCGACGCTCGCGGGCGCCGCCTAGCTCGACGACCGGCCCGAATGCGGTGAGACCGCCACGGGCACGGGCTCGCCGTCGCGGATCCGCTCGACGAGCCGGGCGGCGGCCTCGTGCACCTCGCTCGCGCTCCGGTCGGCGGTTTCGCGGGCCACGACGCGGTGCGCCTCGGCGGCATCGGTCAGCAGGTTCCGGACCTCCACCTGCGTGAGGGCTCCGCTCTCCTCGAGCGTCAGGAGAAGGGATTCGCAGACGGTCAGGGCCGCCGCGGCGCCGGCTTCGAGTTTCATCGCATGTCCTTCTCGACGGCCGCTCCGGGGAGCGGCGGGCGGTCGGGCGCGCATGCTCCGGGCCCGAGCCTACTCACAGACATCCCCGTCGGCGGGGTCACCCCCGCGGGCGGGGTCGCGACCAAGGCGACGCCGGGACCAGCGTCGAACGCATCCCGGCCGCAACAACTTGGGCCAGAAACGGCCGCGGCCTGCCAGCGTTCCGAAAACCGTCAGCGTGTCAAGGGCGTAGGCAACCGAGGCCGCGGCGCGCCGGTGCCGGCGCGGAACGGCGCGAGCCCGCCCGCGTTCTCTCGGCGCGATTTCACCAGCGACGAGAGGACCGCATGTTCGTTCCGTTCACCAAGATCAAGGGGCTGCGGATCCGCGCGACCGACGGCCAGGAGGGCTCGGTCGACGATCTCTATGTCGACGACCGGGCCTGGCGCGTGCGCTATCTCGTGGCCGATGTCGGCGTGTGGCTGCTCGGCCATCAGGGATTGCTCGGGGTCGACCGCCTCGGCCCGCCCGACCTCGCGACCGGGACGGTGCCGGTGACCATGACCGCCGCGGAGGTGGCCGAGGCCCCGAGCGTCGAGAGCGACCCGCCCGTGAGCGAGCAGGAGCGGTTCGCGACCGACGCGCTGGCCGATCCCTGGCCGCCCTTCCTGCTCGGCACCGCGGGCGCGGGCTACACGCCGATCCTGGCCGAGCAGCAGGTGCGCAAGCTCGTGCGCCGCGATCCCGGCGCCGCCGCGGCGGAGCCGACGCCGGGCGATCCGCATCTGCGCAGCCTCGACGAGGTCCGCGGCTACGGCGTCGCGGCGCGGGACGGCGAGATCGGCGAGATCGGCGACTTCCTGATCGCCGGCGAGGGCTGGTGGGTGCGCCACCTCGTGATCGACACGGGCGGCTGGCTGCCCGGGCGGCGGGTCGTCCTGCCGACCGGGGCCGAGATCACGGTCGACTGGCACGCGCGCTCGGTCGTGCTCGACCTCGAGCGGGAGCGGATCGAGTCCGCGCCCGAGGTCGAGAGCGTCGCCGATTTCGGCGCGCGCGAGGACGAGGCGGTCGCCCGCCATTTCGGGATGCCGATCCACTGGACGCGCTGAGCCCGCTCGGCTTGGCCGTGCCGAGCCGTCGATCGGGGCTCGCATGGCCCTGGCGGCGTCGGCCGCGGGCTCTCGGAGGCGGCGGCTCCGCCGTCCGGCCCGTCCGCGCGGCCCGCCGGATCGGCGCGGAGCACGGCCGCCACGGTCTCCCCCAGGCGGGCCGTCGGCGCCGTCCCCGTGAGCGGTAGCCCCAGCCGGGATCGAACCGGCACGCCCGAAGGCCCGGGATTTTAAGTCCC
>CAZWDE010000394.1:0-2954 GCA_964632555.1 uncultured Limibaculum sp. | reverse complement strand
ATCCCGCTGCCGGCGCCGTTCGCGCTGCTGCTCGCGGCGATGGGCGGCCTCGGCTTCGTCTCCTGGCGCCGGGCCCGCGTCGCGGCCTGATCCCGCCGAACCGACGATCTCTGCGCGCGCCGGCGGACCCCCTCCGCCGGCGCTCTGCGTTTGCATGGCCCCTGCGCGTTGCGGCGGCGCTGCACAAACGGCCGCCCATGCTGCACCGCCGTTGAAACCACGGACTCCGTCGTTATCTGCCACCTGCGATTGTGCGCCCGCCCGCCGGGCATCCGACGATCGTCCATGACAGATATGTGAAACGGAGGCCCCCATGGCCGACACGTCCATCCTCTTCCGCCCGCTCCGCATCGGGGCCGCGGAGGTCCCGAACCGCGTCCTGATGGCGCCGCTCACCCGCAACCGCGCGCATCCCGACGGCACGCCGCACGCGATGGCGGTCGAGTACTACCGCCAGCGCGCCTCGGCGGGTCTCATCCTCACCGAGGCGACGCAGATCTCGGCCGAGGGCAAGGGCTACATCAACACGCCGGGCATCCACACGGACGCCCAGGTCGAGGGCTGGCGGCGCGTCACCGAGGCCGTGCACGCCGCCGGCGGGCGGATCTGGCTCCAGCTCTGGCATGTCGGGCGCATCTCGCACGTCTCGCTCCTGCCGGACGGCCAGCCCCCGGTGGCGCCCTCGGCGATCCGCGCCAACGCCCAGACCTTCATCGACGGGATGGTCGACGTCTCCGAGCCGCGCGCCCTCGGCACCGAGGAGCTTCCGCGCGTCGTCGAGGACTACGTGATCGCCGCGGAGCGCGCGAAGGAGGCGGGCTTCGACGGGGTCGAGGTGCACGCGGCCAACGGCTACCTGCTCGACCAGTTCCTGCAGGACCGCACCAACCACCGCGCCGACGCCTATGGCGGCTCGGTCGCCGCGCGGACCCGCCTGCCGCTCGAGGTGACCGAGGCGGTCGCGGGCGTCTGGGGGCCGGACCGCGTGGGGCTGCGGCTCTCGCCCTTCGGCACCTTCAACGACATGGGCGACAGCGATCCCGAGAGCCATTTCGGCGCGATCTACGAGGCGTTCGACCGGCTGGGCCTCGCCTTCCTCCATGTCGTGGAGAAGTTCCCCGGCATCGACGCGACGCCCGAGCAGGCGGCCGCGCTCGACCGGCTGCGCGCGCGCTGGTCGGGCACCTACATCGCCAACGGCGACTTCGACGCCGCCCGGGCGGCCGACTGGATCGCGCGCGGCCGGGCCGACGCGGTCACCTTCGGCCGGCCGTTCATCGCGAACCCCGACCTGCCGGAGCGCTTCCGCACCGGCGCCGCGCTCAACGAGCCCGACCACGCCACCTTCTACGGCGGCGACCACAGGGGCTACACCGACTACCCGTTCCTCGCCCGCGAGGCGGCCTGAGACGGGGCGGGCCGGCCGCTCAGTCGAGCCGGCCGCGCACCGGCGCCGCGGTGGGCAGCCGCGGCGCCATGGCGGCGGCGATCTGCTCGGCGTCGCCATTCATCGCGCGGCGCACGAGGCGGTACTTGACCGTCGCGTCGGCCACGCGCCGGTAGAAGCTGACGAGCTCGCCCCAGGGCCCGCGGACCTCGCGGAGACCGCTCAGGAAGGCGACGATCACGCCGACCCCGATCTCCCCCTCGATCACGAGGCCGGCGCCGACCGCGATGATCGCGATGTCCGCGGCGTGGTCGATCAGGTTGCGCAGCGTCTTGAGGAGGCCCTTCAGCAGGTTCATCCGCAGGAGGATCCGGTAGGCCTGCCGGATCTGGCCGAGCCCGCGCACCACGTGACGATGCTCGGCCGGATCGGCGGCCTCGATCATCTCGGCCCCGACGGTGCGGAGCGTGCGGATGCGCCGCTCGGTGAGGCGATTGATGTGGTGTTGCAGGATCGGCGTCACCGTGCCCTCGAGCGCGAGGCTGCCGATCCCGATCGCGGCGAGGCGCCAGTCCGTCGCCACCATGTACCCGGCCACGCCGATCAGCGTGCCGCCCTGGATGATCGGGGTGTTGAGCGCCTCCGCGGCGAAGGCGCCGAGCGGCTGGACCTCGCCGGCGAGGATCGAGGTGACGACGCCGAGCGAGCGGCGCGCGCGGTTCTCCTCGCGGTGGCGCTGGGCGTCGACGAGGGCGGTGCGCAGCACGCGCGCGACGATCGCCGAGATCCAGCCGCGCAGATAGACGACCGCGAGCTTCAGCGCGCCCCGCAGCAGCACCGCGAGGCCCAGCAGGACGCCGAGCCACGCCACCAGGTCGAGGTCCCGCGCGGGGATCGCCTCGTCGATCATCCGCTCCTGCAGGTGCAGCGGGATCACGGCGAGCGCGGGCAGGGCGAGGCCGACAAGGATCGCGAGCGCCTGGAGGCGCAGCGTCTGCCGCAGGATCAGGGAATACAGCGACGACCCGCGGCGCCAGCCCGACGCCGCCTGCATCGCGGCCTCCATGACAGTTTAGATTCTACAAGAGCGACGAGTTAAACCGGGATCGCGCGCGGTGTCGAGTCGCCCGGGACCGGGCGCCGCGCGACGCTCGCCGGCGATCGCGTTGCGGCGCCCGGACAGGCCTCAGGCCGTGGGCTGCTTGGTGGTGCGCATGTAGGGGAGCTTCTTCTCGAAGCCGCCGAACTTCGCCTCGGCCTCCTCGTCGGAGACCGCGGGCGTGATGATCACGTCGCCGCCCGGCTGCCAGTTGGCGGGCGTCGCCACCTTGTGCTCCGCGGTCAGCCGGATCGAGTCGATCGCGCGCAGGATCTCGTCGAAATTGCGGCCGGTGGTCATCGGATAGGTGAGGGTGAGCTTCACCTTCTTGTCCGGGCCGACGATGAAGACGCTGCGCACCGTCGCGTTGTCGGCGGGCGTGCGGCCCTCGGCGGTGCCCTCGGTCTCGGCCGGCAGCATGTCGTAGAGCTTCGCGACCTTGAGCTCCGGATCGCCGATCAGCGGGTA
>CAZWDE010000393.1:0-2977 GCA_964632555.1 uncultured Limibaculum sp. | reverse complement strand
ACGGCGGCGAGGCGGAAGCGGAAGACGTCGTCGTGGACCGGGTTCACGCGGTAGAGCCCGTGGCCGGTGCGGAACACGATCCCCTTCTCGGCCCACTGCCCGAGCAGCCGCGCGCCGTAGCGCGCGTCGACCGTCCAGCCCGCGCGGCGCAGATAGTGCATCAGCTCGGCCGCCCGGATCTCGGTGAACTCGTTCTCGCAGAGCCATTTGAGCGCGGCCCGCGCGCGCCCCTCGACGCCCGAGGCGCGCCCCTTGCGCGGCACGAGGGCGAGGATCGCGGCGAAGCGGCGCTCGGCCTCGCGGCGCGCCTCCGGCTCGAGCCCGCGGATGAGCGGCGCGAGGGCCGCCATCAGGTCGAGCCGGCGCGCGCGGGCGTCGTCGAGCGCGCGGCGGAGCGTCTCCACCGTCTCGGTCTTGGCGCGGAGCGCGTCGAGCAGCAGGGTGCAGGCCTCGGGCAGCGGGTCGTCGGGGAGCGGGGCGTCGGCGCGGTCGGTCTCGGTCACGGGGGCCTCCCTGGTCGGTCCGGGAGACCGTAACGATTTGCCCTAACTCTCCCGTTAATCGCGCGGAACCGCCCCGGGGGCGAGGTCCGCGGGCAGGTGACGGCGGAACGGGGGCGCATGGACTGGGAGACGGCGGCGGCGCTGGGCGGGCTCTTCCTCGCGGCCTTCGGGGCGGCGACGCTCCTGCCCTTCCAGTCGGAGGTGGTGCTGGGGGCGATGCTGGCGCAGGAGGCGGCGCCGGTGCCCGCGCTCTTCTGGGTGGCGACGGTCGGGAACACGCTCGGCTCGGTGGTGAACTACTGGATGGGGCGGTTCCTCGACCGCTTCGAGGACCGGCGGTGGTTCCCGGCGACGCCGGCGCAGATGGCGCGCGCGCGGGCGTGGTACCTGAAATACGGCGTGTGGACGCTGCTCCTCTCCTGGGCGCCCTTCGCCGATCCGCTGACGGTGGTGGCGGGGGTGCTGAGGACGCCCTTCTGGCTGTTCTGCGTGCTGGTGGGGATCGCGAAGGCCGGGCGCTACGCGGCGGTGATCTGGCTCTGCGACACGGTCACGTGGTGCTAGAGGACGGTGGCCTGCAGCGCGATCGCGCCGGCATAGAGCGCGAGGAGGAGGACGCTCTCGACGCCGATGCCGCCCGGCCCCTGCCGCTCGCGCACGATGAGGCCGATGAGCAGCACGGCGGTCATCGCCTGCCCCACCGCGAGCCAGAAGAGCTCTCCGGGCCCGATCGCGTGGTAGATCGAGCCCTCGCGATAGGCGATGTCGGAGAGCACGAGGAACAGCACGTCGAAGCTGTTGCCGCCGATGATGCCGCCGACGGCGAGCTGCACGGCGCCGCGGCGGACGGCGGCGAGCGTGGTGACGAGCTCGGGCAGCGAGGTCGCGACCGCGGTGAGGAGCGCGCCGACGGCGGTCTCGGAGAGCCCGGTCGCGTCGGCGATGCGCCCGCCCGCCTGCGCGAGGAGGTAGCCCGCGACCGCGAGCACCGCGCCGAGGCCCGCGAAGGAGAGCGCGAGGGCGAGGGTGCCGGGGGCGCGGGCGGAGGCCGGGTCCTCGATGTCGGCGCGGGTCAGATGGGTCCGCACCGGCTCCCACATCGCGCCCGAGCGCACCCGCGCCGCGCTGCGGGTGCCGATGGCGTAGATCGCGACGAGGGCGAGCGAGGCCGGGTGCACGCTCCAGATCGTGAGATCCGGCCCCGCATGGGCGATCAGCGGCACGGCGAGGAGCAGGATCAGCAGCGCCGCCTGGAAGAGGCTGACGATGTCGGCGGCCGCGTGCTCGAGATTGGCGCGGCGGTAGACGACGTCGCCGAGCGCGAGGAAGGCGGTCTGCGCCGCGATGCCGCCGATGCCGTTGGCGAAGGCGAGCGAGGCCCGCCCGTCGAGCGCCGCGGTGAGCGACACCACCGTGCCCGAGAGCGAGGTCGCCATGCCGAGCAGGATGCCGCCCGCCACCGCCTCGCCGAGACCGGTGCGGTCGGCGAGGATGTCGGCGAGGCGGGTGAGGCGCGTGCCGGCGACCGCCACGACCGCGGCAAGGGCGGCGAAGAGCGCGACGACCGCGGAGAGCGGCAGGGCCTCGATCATGCGCCCCCGCCGCCCGCGCTCAGCCGCGGCGGCGGCGGGACTTGCCGGAGCCGCGCTGGCCGGGGCGGCCGACGGTCGACCGCGGCTTCACCGCTTCCTCGACGGCCTCCTGCACCTCGGACTGGCGGAGCAGCGGGTCGTCGGCGACCGCGAGGTCGACCGCCTCGAGCCGCTTGATCTCGTCGCGGAGGCGCGCCGCCTCCTCGAATTCGAGGTTCTCGGCCGCGCGCATCATGTCCTTGCGGAGCGCGTCGAGATGCGCCTTGAGGTTGTCGCCGACGCCGCCCTTCGAGGTCTTCTCGACCTTGGCGGTCACGCGCTCCATGTCCGAGTGGCTGGCGCCGTAGCCCTCGAGGATGTCGTCGACGTTCTTCTTGATCGTCTGCGGCGTGATGCCGTGCTCCTCGTTGTGGGCGATCTGCTTGGCGCGGCGGCGCTCGGTCTCGGCGATGGCGCGCTCCATCGAGCCGGTGCGGTGGTCGGCGTACATGATCACCCGGCCGTCGACGTTGCGGGCCGCGCGGCCGATGGTCTGCACCAGCGAGGTCTCGGAGCGCAGGAACCCCTCCTTGTCGGCGTCGAGGATCGCGACGAGTGCGCATTCGGGGATGTCGAGCCCCTCGCGCAGGAGGTTGATGCCCACCAGCACGTCGAAGGCGCCGAGCCGCAGGTCGCGGATGATCTGGATGCGCTCGATCGTGTCGATGTCGGAGTGCATGTAGCGCACGCGGATGCCGTGCTCGTGGAGATACTCCGTCAGGTCCTCGGCCATGCGCGTGGTGAGCGTGGTGACGAGCGCGCGCTGGCCCGCGGCGGCGACCCTGCGGCATTCGTCGAGGAGATCGTCGACCTGGGACGCCACCGGGCGGATCTCGACCGGCG
>CAZWDE010000392.1:0-2982 GCA_964632555.1 uncultured Limibaculum sp. | reverse complement strand
CGCGGCCGCCTCAACGTGCTCGCCAACGTGATGGTCAAGCCCTACCGCGCGATCTTCAACGAGTTCCAGGGCGGCAGCTTCAAGCCCGAGGACGTCGACGGCTCGGGCGACGTGAAGTATCACCTCGGCGCGAGCTCGGACCGCGCCTTCGACGGCAACAACGTCCACCTCTCGCTCACCGCCAACCCGAGCCATCTCGAGGCGGTCAACCCGGTGGTGCTCGGCAAGGTGCGCGCCAAGCAGGAGCTCTACGGCAACGACCGGACGAGCGTGATCCCGGTGCTGCTGCACGGCGACGCGGCCTTCGCCGGGCAGGGCGTGGTGGCCGAGTGCTTCGGCCTCTCGGGCCTCAAGGGGCACCGGACGGGCGGCACGATCCACCTCGTCGTCAACAACCAGATCGGGTTCACCACGGCGCCGCACCAGTCGCGCTCGTCGCCCTATCCGACCGACATCGCGAAGATGGTGGACTGTCCGATCTTCCACGTGAACGGCGACGACCCCGAGGCGGTGGTCCACGCTGCCAAGGTCGCCACCGAGTTCCGCCAGAAGTTCCAGCGCGACGTCGTGATCGACATCTTCTGCTACCGCCGGTTCGGGCACAACGAGGGCGACGAGCCCATGTTCACCCAGCCGCTGATGTACAAGGCGATCAAGAAGAAGCAGACGACGCTGCAGATCTACTCCGAGCGGCTGATCGAGGACGGGCTGGTGTCGTCGTCGGAGGTCGAGGAGTCGAAGGCGCAGTTCCAGAACTTCCTCGGCGAGGAGTTCGAGATCGGCAAGTCCTACCGGCCAAACAAGGCGGACTGGCTGGACGGGCGCTGGTCGGGCTTCGAGACCTCCGAGGGCGAGTACCAGCGCGGGCAGACCGCGGTGTCGGTCGACCTGCTGCGCGAGGTCGGCACCGCGATCACGCGGGTGCCCGAGGGCTTCAACGCGCACCGCACGATCCAGCGCCAGCTCGACGCCAAGCGCGAGGCGATCGAGACCGGGCGCGGCATCGACTGGGCCACCGCCGAGGCGCTCGCCTTCGGCACGCTGCTCTGCGAGGGCTACCGGGTGCGCCTCTCCGGCCAGGACAGCGCGCGCGGCACCTTCAGCCAGCGCCACTCCGCCCTCGTCGATCAGGAGACCGAGGAGAAGTACTATCCCCTCAACAACATCCGGCCCAACGGCGAGAACGGCGGCCAGAAGGAATACGAGGTCATCGACTCGATGCTCTCGGAATACGCGGTGCTCGGCTTCGAATACGGCTTCTCGCTGGCCGAGCCCAACGCGCTGACGATCTGGGAGGCGCAGTTCGGCGACTTCGTCAACGGCGCGCAGATCATGATCGACCAGTTCATCTGCTCGGGCGAGCGGAAATGGCTGCGGATGTCGGGCCTCGTGATGCTGTTGCCGCACGGCTTCGAGGGGCAGGGGCCCGAGCATTCCTCGGCCCGGCTCGAGCGCTTCCTCCAGCTCTCGGCGGAGGACAACTGGATCGTCGCCAACTGCACGACCCCGGCCAACTACTTCCACATCCTGCGCCGGCAGCTGCACCGCTCGTTCCGCAAGCCGCTGATCCTGATGACGCCGAAATCGCTCCTGCGCCACAAGCAGTGCGTCAGCCGCATCGAGGACATGGCCGAGGGCAGCTCGTTCCACCGGGTGCTGTGGGACGACGCCGAGCTCGGCAACTCGGAGATGGAGCTCAAGCCCGACGCCGAGATCCGCCGGGTGGTGCTCTGCTCCGGCAAGGTCTACTACGACCTTCTGGCGGCGCGCGACGAGCAGGGGCTGGGGGACGTCTACATCATGCGGCTCGAGCAGTTCTACCCGTTCCCGGCGCTGTCGCTGACCCGCGAGCTCGCGCGCTTCGCCAACGCCGACATCGTGTGGTGCCAGGAGGAGCCGAAGAACCAGGGCGCCTGGAGCTTCGTCGAGCCCAACATCGAGTGGGTGCTGGGCCGCATCGGCGCCAAGGTGGGACGGCCCTCCTATGCCGGGCGGCCGGCCTCCGCCTCGCCCGCGACGGGGCTCGCGAGCCAGCACAAGGCCGAGCAGGACGCGCTGGTGAACGCCGCGCTCACGATCCAACAGAGCTGAGGACCCGCAGGATATGGCTATCGAGGTTCGCGTCCCCACACTGGGGGAATCGGTCACCGAGGCGACGGTCGCGACCTGGTACAAGAAGCCGGGCGATGCGGTGGCGGTCGACGAGATGCTCGCCGAGCTGGAGACCGACAAGGTGACCGTCGAGGTGCCGAGCCCGGCCGCCGGCACCCTCGGCGAGGTGGTGGCGGGCGAGGGCACGACCGTGGGGGTCGACGCGCTGCTCGCGACGATCGAGGAGGGCGCCGGCAGCGGCGCGAGCTCCTCCGCCGCCTCCGGCGCCTCCTCGGACGCCGCCGCGTCCTCCTCGGCGACCGCCGGCGGGACCGCGCCCGGCGGCAACGGGGCGTCGCCGCCTCCGGCGGGCGAGGCCGCCGCGGAGGCGGTGCCGGTCAAGGTGCCGACGCTCGGGGAATCGGTGACCGAGGCGACGGTCGCCACCTGGTTCAAGCAGCCGGGCGAGGCGGTGGCGGCCGACGAGGTGATCGCCGAGCTCGAGACCGACAAGGTCTCGGTCGAGGTCACGGCGCCGGTGGCCGGCACGCTCGGCGGGCACGACGCGCCGCAGGGCTCGACGGTGGGCCTCGAGGCGGTGCTGACCACCATCACGCCCGGCGAGGGCGGGCCGGCCCCGAAGGCCGCCGCCGAGGCGCCGGCCGCCGCCCCGGCGGAGGCGCCCGCGCCCCGCGAGGGCGGGGGCCGGAGCGATGTCGAGCACGCCCCCTCGGCCAAGCGCGCGATGGCCGAGGCGGGGCTCTCGCCCGACCAGGTGACCGGCACCGGGCGCGACGGGCGCATCATGAAATCCGACGTCGAGCAGGCCGTGGCGTCCGGCGCCCGGCCCGCCGCGCGGACCGAGGCGCCCGCGCCCGAGCCGCAGCCCGC
>CAZWDE010000391.1:0-2998 GCA_964632555.1 uncultured Limibaculum sp. | reverse complement strand
GGCCGCCCGGGTCGCGGCCGGCGGCGTCGCGCGGCAGGTCCTCGCGGCGCTGGCGCCCGGGCTCGCGGTGCGCGGCGCGCTCGTGCAGATGGGGCCCCACGCGATCGACCGCGCGGCCTGGGACTGGGACGAGATCGAGCGCAACCCGTTCTGGACGCCCGACGCGGCCGCGGCCGAGGCCTGGGCCGGCTATCTCGACGCCCTCAGGAAATCGGGAAACTCGGTCGGGGCGGTGATCGAGGTGGTCGCGTCGGGCGTGCCGGCCGGGCTCGGCGCGCCGAGCTACGCCAAGCTCGACGCCGAACTGGCCGCCGCGATGATGTCGATCAACGCGGTCAAGGGGGTCGAGATCGGCGAGGGCTTCGCGGCAGCGGCGCTGACCGGCGAGGCGAACGCCGACGAGATGGGCATGGGCGCGGACGGGCCGCGCTTCGCCAGCAACCATGCCGGCGGGGTCCTCGGCGGCATCTCGACGGGGCAGGACGTCGTGGTGCGCTTCGCGGTCAAGCCGACCTCCTCGATCCTGCGCCCGCGGGCGACGATCGACCGCCACGGACGCGAGACCGAGATCGTGACCAGGGGGCGGCACGACCCTTGCGTCGGCATTCGGGCGGTGCCCGTCGGCGAGGCGATGATGGCCTGCGTGCTGGCCGACCATCTGCTGCTGCACCGCGGGCAGATCGGCGCGAACCGCGGGCGGATCGGCCCGCACGCGCCGGAGGCGGCCCCAGAGGAACCCGCGGTCTCCCGGGTCTCCGGCATCCTCGGAAGCGGCGACGCGCCCTGACGGGCGCGTCATGACACGGCCTCGTCCTCCGCGCGGGCGGAGGCCGAGGCGGGGCCGGCCGCGGGCGCGTCGCGCCGGCCGGCAGGCGGGCCGGGCGGCGGAGGGGCGAGGCATGGCGATCCGGGCGGCGATCTTCGACGTGTTCGGCACGCTCGTCGACTGGCGGCGGGGCATCGCCGAGGCGGCGGCCCCGGCCTTCGCGGCGCGCGGGATCGGGCTCGACCCCGCCGCGTTCGCCGATCTCTGGCGCGCGGAGTACCAGCCGGCGATGGAGCGGGTGCGCTCGGGCGCGCGGGCCTATGTGGCGCTCGACGCGCTGCACCGGGAGAACCTCGACCGGGTGCTGGCGGCCGAGGGGCTCTCCGGGCGGTTCGACGACGCGGCGCGGGCCGACCTCGCCCGCGCCTGGGAGCGGCTGCCGCCCTGGCCCGACACGGTGGCGGGGCTCGCGGCGATCCGCGAGCGCGCCTTCGTCGCGCCCTGCTCGAACGGCTCGATCGCGCTGATGGTGCGGCTCGCGCGGTTCGCCGGGCTCCGCTGGGACGCGATCCTCGGCGCCGAGATCGCGCGCGCCTACAAGCCCGACCCGGCGGTCTACCGGGCCTCGGCGGCGGCGCTCGGCCTGCCGCCCGGCGAGGTGATGATGGTGGCCGCGCACAACGACGACCTCGCGGCCGCCCGCGCGGCGGGGTTCGCCACCGGCTTCGTGCGCCGCCCGGCCGAGCACGGGCCCGGGCAGACCGGCGACCTCGCGCCGGCGGCCGACTGGGACGCGGTCGCCGACGACCTGCCCGCGCTCGCCGCGCGGATCGGCTGAGCGGGGCTCACCCGCCCTCGGCGGGCACGATGCGCCCGAGCGGGCGGCCGCCGAGCAGATGGACGTGGTAGTGCGGCACCTCCTGAACCCCGTCGCGCCCGGAATTCGAGACGAGCCGGTAGCCCGAGCCGCCCGCCGCCTCGGCCGCGCCGGTCTCGCGCGCCACGCGGGCGACGGCGCGGGCGAAGTCGGCGAGCTCGGCATCGGACGCGGCCTCGCCGAAATGGTCGGCGTTGACATAGGCCCCCCGCGGGATCACCAGAACGTGGATCGGCGCCTTCGGATAGATGTCGTGGAAGGCGAGGCTGTGCTCGGTCTCGAGCACGGTCTTGTTGGGGATCTCGCCGCGCAGGATCTTGGCGAACACGTTCTGGTCGTCATAGGCGTAGGACATCGCGCGCTCCGGGGACTTGGGGCTCTCGCTCCGGCATGGGCTCGGGCGGGCGGACCTTGCGGCCTCGGGGCCGGCTTGGCAAGCGCGGCAACGGAGGGGGCGTGGAACGCGTGACGGGCGAGGGCGCGGGCGAGCGGGCGGGCGCCCCGGGCCGGCCGCGGGGCGGGCGCGTGGTGCATTTCCTGCTGCACGTGCCGAAATGCGCCGGCACCACGGTCGAGGCGCATTTCGAGCGCCATCTGGGGCCGGCCTTCCTGATCGCGCCGCGCTGGGAGAACCCGCTCCGCAACCTCCTCGGCAACCGGTATTTCTTCGACGAGGGCGACCCGCGGCTCGCGCGGGTGCGGGCGGTCTCGGGCCATTCGCTCAGCCGGCGGCTCGCGCGCCACCTGCCGGACGCCGAGATCCGCGAGAGCGTGCTGATCCGCGACCCGGTCGGCTACCACCTCTCGCTCTACAACTACCGCTGGGACTGGCACGCGCGGGGCTTCGGGCCGCCGCCGCCGCCCTTCGAGCGGTGGTACCGCGCGCAGCGGCGCGACCCGATCGCGCGGTTCCTCGTCAACCGCTATTTCGGCGAGGGGGTGCCGGCGCTCTACCGGCTCTCCTCGGCGGGACGGCTCGCCTATCTCGAGGCGCGCCTCGCGGGCTTCTGGTTCGTCGGCGACTATGCCCGGGCGGGCGAGCTGATCGCCGGCGTCAGCCGCGAACTCGGCCTGCCGGAGCGGGTCGAGGACCGCAACGTCACGCGCGCGCGGGCGGTGACGCGGGAGAGCCTCGGGGCCGACTGGGTGGCGCGCATCGAGGCGGACAACCCGGTCGACGCCGCGCTCCATGCGCGCTGGCGCGACCGCGGCTGGCGCGAGGCCCCCGGGCCGGCCGCCCGGGAGGGCGTCTCCGGTGGGGCGTCGAGCCCCCCCGGAGCCGCGGCCGCCGCCCCGGGCGCGGCCCGGGGCGACGTCCGGGGCGCTCCGCCGGCGGGGCCGGTCCCGCCGGCGCC
>CAZWDE010000390.1:0-2998 GCA_964632555.1 uncultured Limibaculum sp. | reverse complement strand
ACGGTGCTCGCGCCCGACGCGCCGGGCTCGGGCGAGGCGGCCGGCGCGGACGCGCTCGCGCGGTCGGTGAAGGGCGGCTGCGCGGTCCTGCGCGCCGAGGGGGCGTCCGCGGTCTCGGTGCTCGGCAGCGGGGCGGGGGCGACCGCCGCGGCCGAGGCCGTAATCGCCGGGGCGGCGGGCCCGCTCCACACGCTGGTGCTGCTCGCGCCCGGCGCGCTCTCGGCGCCGATCGGCCGACACCATCACCGGGTGATCATCGTGACGGCCGACGAGGACGCGGCCACCACCGTCGAGGCGTTCCGCCAGCAGCAGCAGGGGGTCGGCAGCGTCGAGGTCACGGTCTACACGGGCGACTGGCCGGCCTCGGCGCTGCTCGACAGCCCGCATGCCGGATCGCTGATGGAGCGGCTCCGGCAGGCGCTGCCGCCCGAGCCCGAGGACTGAGCGACCACGGGAAAGTGCGCGGCCCACCCTTGAGCCGGGCCGATCGCGCGATAGGCTCATGGCCAACCGGACGAACCGGAGGGGAGGATGACCGAGACCATCACCGTGCGGGTCTGGCGCGGCGGCGAGACCGGCGAACTGGTGCCCTTCGAGGTGCCGGCGCGCGAGAACCAGACGGTGCTCGACGCCGTGACCGAGGTGCAGCGCGCCCACGCGCCCGATCTCGCCTATCGCTTCGCCTGCCGGGTGGGCGTCTGCGGCTCCTGCGCGATGACCGTCAACGGCCGGCCGCGCTGGACCTGCCGCACCCATGTCCGCCGCGTGATCGAGGACGGCGCGATCACCGTCGAGCCCTTGCGAAACCTGCCCCGCATCCGCGATCTGGTCTGCGACATGGAGCCCTTCGTCGAGAAGTGGAACCGCGTCGGGACCTTCGAGGGCACGGGAACGCGCGCGGAAGCCCCCGCCGCCGTCGATCCCGAGAGCCGCGAGCGCCGCGCCGCCGACGCGGCCGTCCAGTGCATCAACTGCGCGGTCTGCTACGCGGCCTGCGACGTGGTGGCGTGGAACCCCGACTATCTGGGCCCCGCCGCGCTCAACCGCGCCTGGACGCTCGCCAACGACACGCGCGCCGCCAACCGCCGCGACGTGCGCGCGGCCGCGCTCGGCCCCGGCGGCTGCGGCTCCTGCCACTCCCACGGCGCCTGCATGGCGGCCTGCCCGCTCGGCCTCTCGCCGACGCGCTCGATCGCCGGGCTGAAGCGCGCGGGGCTCTGGGCGCTCCTCGGGAGGGACGCATGAGCGCGCGCTGGGAGGCCCGGCTGTTCCTCGCCCAGCGGCTCACCGCGCTCGCGCTCGCGCCGCTCGTGCTCGTGCATCTCGGGCTGATCCTCTACGCGATCCGCGGCGGGCTCACCGCCGAGGAGATCCTCGGGCGCACGCAGGGCTCGGTCGGATGGGCGCTCTTCTACGGCGCCTTCGTGGTGGCGGCCGCGATCCACGGGCCGATCGGGCTCCGCAACGTGCTGGTCGAGTGGACGCGGGTCCCCGCGCGCATCGCCACGCCCGCCATGGCGGGCCTCGCGGCGATCCTGCTCGCGCTCGGCCTCCGCGCGGTCTGGGCGGTGGTGGCATGAGCGTGCGCCCGACCGGCCCCGATCCCGACCGCAGCCGCCTCTCGGTCTGGGCGGCGCGGCTCCACCGGCTGTCGGGCATCGCCCTGACGCTCTTCCTGCCCGCGCATTTCCTCGCGCTCGGCCTCGCGCTCGAAGGCGCCGAGGCGCTCGACGTGATGCTCGCGATCGCCGACATGCCGATCGTCAAGATCGCCGAATGGGGGCTCGTGACGCTCCTCGCCGTGCATCTGACGCTCGGCGCGCGGCTGCTCGCGCTCGAGCTGCTGCCCTGGCCGGACGCGGGCGAGGGCTGGGGCGGGCTGCGCCTGCCGCTCGTCTATGCCGGGCTCGGGGCCTCCGCCCTCGCCGGCGTCGTCTTCCTTGCGGGAGCCTTCGCATGACCATCGAGATCGAGCGCCACGAGACCGACATCCTGATCCTCGGCGCGGGCGGCGCGGGCCTGATGGCGGCGCTGCACGCCAAGCAGGCCAACCCCGATCTCGAGGTCGTCGTGGCCGTCAAGGGGCTGCTCGGCAAGTCCGGCTGCACGCGCATGGTGCAGGGCGGCTACAACGTCGCGCTCGCGGCCGGCGACAGCGTCGAGCGGCATTTCATGGACACGATCGAGGGCGGCAAGTGGCTGCCGCGCCAGGATCTCGCCTGGGCGCTGGTGACGGGCGCGGTGACCCGCATCCGCGAGCTCGAGAACGAGTACGGCTGCTTCTTCGACCGCAACCCGGACGGCACGCTGCACCAGAAGGCCTTCGCCGGGCAAAGCTTCGACCGGACCGCCCACAAGGCGGATCTCACCGGCATCGAGATCATGAACCGGCTGATGGAGCAGGCCCGGGCCCATGCCGTGCGCCGGCTCGAGGAGCACCGGGCGCTGGAGCTCGTGCCGGCGGCCGACGGCTCGGGGATCGCGGGGGTGCTGCTGCTCGACATCCGCCGCGGGACCTACCGCTATGTGGGGGCGCGCGCGGTGCTGCTCGCCACCGGCGCGGGGCCGACGATGTACCGCTACCACACGCCCTCGGGCGACAAGGCCTCGGACGGTCTCGCGATGGCGCTCCGCGCGGGGCTCGGCCTGCGCGACATGGAGATGGTGCAGTTCCACCCGACCGGCCTGCTCGGCGGGCCGGACACGCGGATGACCGGCACCGTGCTCGAGGAGGGGCTGCGCGGCGCCGGCGGCCATCTCCTCAACGGCGAGAAGCGCCGCTTCATGGCGGACTACGACCCCCGCGCCGAGCGGGCGACGCGCGATGTCGTCAGTCGCTGCATCTACGCCGAGATGCGGGCCGGGCGCACCACGCCGATGGGGGGCGTCTACATCTCGATGGGCCATCTCGGGCCGGCCGAGGTCGCGCGGAAGTTCCCCGGGATGGTCAAGCGCTGCGCCGATTGCGGCTTCGACCTCGCGGGCGGGCTCGTCGAGG
>CAZWDE010000389.1:0-3024 GCA_964632555.1 uncultured Limibaculum sp. | reverse complement strand
CGGTTTCAACGCCCAGCCGATCGGCGGCGGCGAACCGCCCGGCAATCAAGCCGATGGCTGCCGATTCGACATATCCCTCCACGCCCGTCATCTGCCCTGCAAACCGCAGCCGCGGCGCCGCCTTCAGGCGCAACTGAGCGTCCAGCACGACGGGGGCGTTGATGAACGTGTTGCGGTGCAGGCCCCCCAGACGGGCGAACTCGGCGATCTCCTGCTTGGTCGGCGGGCGGAGGCTGACCACGCGCATCGGGATCTCCTTCTGCGTCAGGTCGGCGTCCTGCAGCAGGAAGCCGCCCGAGACGGCGCGGAGCGCGAGGCGCCGCGCGGCCGGATCGGGCACGCCGTCGGTCACGAGGAGGCGGAGATTCGGCGCGTCGGCGAGCGCCGCGCGCGCCTCGTCGTCGGCGCCCGGAGCGATCACGACCTCGGTGAAGATCTCGCGGACCGCCCTCGCCGTCGGCCCGTCGAGCGGCCGGTTGAGGGCGACGACCCCGCCATAGGCCGAGGCCCGGTCGCAGTCCCGCGCCGCGCGGTAGGCCGCCTCCGGGGCCGGGCCGAGCGCCGCGCCGCAGGGATTGCCGTGCTTGACGATGACGCAGGCGGCGGTCTCGGCGGGGTCGAACTCGGCGACCGCCTCGAAGGCCGCGTCGGTGTCGGCGATGTTGTTGTAGCTGAGCGCCTTGCCCTGCAGGAGATCGGCCACCGCGACGCCCGGCCGGTCCGAGCCGTCGGCGTAGAAGCCCGCCTCCTGGTGCGGGTTCTCGCCGTAGCGGAGGCGCGCGACGAGGCGGCCCGCGATCACCCGGCGCCGCGGGAAGGGCTCGCCGAGCGTGCCGGAGAGCCAGCCCGCCACCGCGGCGTCGTAGGCCGCGGTGCGCGCGAAGGCGGTGGCGGCGAGCCGGCGGCGCGTCTCGGCGGTGACGCCGCCGTGCCGCTCGATCTCGGCCAGCACCGGCTCGTAGTCCTGCGGATCGGTCAGCACCGCGACCGAGCCGTGGTTCTTGGCCGCCGCGCGCAGCATGGCGGGCCCGCCGATATCGATCGTCTCGAGACATTCGGCGAGCTCGGCGCCGCGCGCCACCGCCGCCTCGAACGGGTAGAGGTTGACCACGAGCAGCCCGATCGCGCCGATCCCGTGTTCGTGCATCGCGTCGCGATGGGCGGGATCGGAGAGGTCGCCGAGAAGCCCGCCATGGATCATCGGATGGAGCGTCTTGACGCGCCCGCCGAGGATCTCCGGGAACTCGGTGATCGCCGCCACGTCGCGCACGCCGAGCCCGGCCTCGCGCAGCGCGGCCGCGGTCCCGCCCGTCGAGACGAGGCCGATGCCGCAGGCGTCGAGCCGCTTGGCGAGGACGGCGAGGCCGGTCTTGTCGGAGACCGAGACGAGCGCGGTGTGGATCGGCACGACGCCGTCCCCCTCGCGCGGCGCGTCGGGCAGGACGGATGGCGGTTCGGGGGTCTCGGACGACATCGGGGCACCTCCGGCTGACGCTGCCCGATGGCTAGCGCCAAACGCGGGCGGACGCCAGTGCGCGGGCGCGCCCGGCCTCAGGCCGCCTTGCGGTACCCGGCGGCGAAGAAGCCGTCGAGGCCGCCGCGCTCGGGCCAGTCGTCCGGCAGGGTGCGGATGCGCCCCCCGGCGGCGAAGGGCAGGTCGGACGCGAGCGGCTCGGCGGCCGCCCCGGCCCCGGCGGCGAAGCGGTCGGCCTGCGTCTCGCCCTCCTCGCGGAGCAGCGAGCAGGTGGCGAAGACGAGCCGCCCGCCCGGCGCGAGCCAGCCCCAGGCCCGCTCGAGAAGCCGCGCCTGCAGCGCGACGAGGTCGGGCAGCGTGCGCGGATCGAACCGGTGGGGCAGGTCCGGGTGGCGGCGGATCGTGCCGGTGGCCGAGCAGGGCGCGTCGATCAGGATCGCGTCGAACGGCGCCTCGGGCGCCCAGTCGAGCGCGTCCGCGGCGACGAGCTCGGCCGCGAGCCCGGTGCGCGCGAGGTTGTCCCGCAGCCGCCCGAGCCGGGCCTCCGAGATGTCGAGCGCGGTGACGCGGGCCCCGGCCGCCGCGAGCTGCAGCGTCTTGCCGCCGGGCGCGGCGCAGAGATCGAGCGCGCGCTCGCCCGCGCGCGGGCCAAGGAGCCGGGCGGGCAGGCTGGCCGCGGCGTCCTGCACCCACCAGGCCCCCGCCCCGAACCCCGGCAGCGCGCTGATCTGCGGGCGCGCCGCGAGCCGGAGCCCTCCGGTCGGCAGCCGCTCGGCCCCGAACGCCTCGCGGAGCTCGGCCGCGAGCGGCGCCGCGTCGGCCTCCGCCCGGAGCGTGAGATCGGTCGGGGCCGGCGCGAGATGGGCGGCCATGATCGACGTGGCGCGCGCGCCCCAGTCGGCCTCGAGCCGCGCCGCGAGCCAGGCGGGCGTGTTGGCGCGGGCCGCCTCGGCGCCCTCGAGCGGCGCGATCGCCCCGCCCGCGAGCCGCCGGCCGACCGCGTTGACGAGCCCCGCGAGCCGCGCCGACGGGCCCGCCTTCACCTGCCGCACGGCGAGGTCGACCGCCGCGTGGGCCGCGCCGCGGCCGAAGGCCAACTCGGCCGCCATCACCCGCAGCACGTGGCGCACCGGCGGGCGCGGCGGACGCGGCACGAGGCGGGCGCGGCCCGCGTCGATCTCGCCGAGGCGGCGGAAGGCGAGGTCGGCGAGCGCCTGCGCCTCGGCGCGCTCGGGCCCGGATCCCGGCAGCCGGGCGTCGTCGGGGATGCGGCCGCGGTCGAGCACCGCCGAGAGGAGCTGCACCGCCCCCTGCCGCGCCGCGAGCCCGGGCACCGGCTCGGCCGGGCGGCCCGCCGCCCGCGCGGTCACGCCGGCCGACCGGCGCCGGTCACGCCCAGGGCGGACAACATGACCAACGCTAGATAGATGGTCACGTGAACCCAGCGCGGATGCAGGGTTCCGCTCATCTCCGAGACCACCCCCAGCACCGCGAGCCCCCCCACCAGAGCCAACATGGTGATGCGCCACGTTCCATCGAGCAACACCAGC
>CAZWDE010000388.1:0-3032 GCA_964632555.1 uncultured Limibaculum sp. | reverse complement strand
AGCGTCATGATCTGGAACAGCGAATAGAGCGACTTGCCGAGAGTGCCGAACCACTGCGGGAAGGCGTCGCCGAACCAGAGCGTCGCCATGATCCCGAAGATGTAGTAGATCACGGCGAGCAGCAGCACGACCGCGCCCATGCCGGGCAGCGCGTCGACCAGCGCCTTGACCACCTCGCGCATCTGCGGGATCGCCGACATCACGCGCAGCGCCCGGATCACGCGCATTCCCCGCAGCACCGAGAGCGTGTCGGTCTGCGGCAGCAGCGAGACCAGCACCACCACCAGATCGAAGATGTTCCAGGCATGCGCGAAAAAGCGCATCCGATAGGCGTAGAGCTTCAGGATCATCTCGATCACGAAGATCCCGATCACCACGCGGTCGACGATGCTGACGATGTATTCGCTGTCGGGCGACAGGTCCTGGCTCGTGGTGATGCCGAGCATGATGCCGTTGAGCACGATCACCGAGAGGATGAAGTTGCGCGCCTCGTCGGTCTCGAGCACGGCGCGGATCCGCGCGCGCAGCGAATAGGGATCGAGCCGCTCCAGCTCCTCGAACTCGGCGTTCGGATTGTTGAGCTGGCGGTAGGCCGAGACGAGACGCAGCGCGCGCGCGATCCGCACCAGCCGCAGCATCGACAGGTTGCCCACCTCGGGCACCAGCGCCACCAGCACCACCACGAGGTCGAAGACGTTCCACGCCGAGTTGAAGAACTTGTCGCGGTAGGCGACGAGCTTCAGCACCATCTCGACGACAAAGACGCCGAGCGCGAACTTGTGCAGCGCGACGAAGATGTCGCCGAATTCGCCGAACAGCGTCTCCGACTGCGACAGGATCAGCGCCAGCACGTTGAGGATGATGACGGCGAAGATCGCGTTGGAGAAGCCGTCGCTGTCGACGAGAGCGCGCAGGCGGTCGCCGTTGGTGGTGGCGCGGTCGGTGGTATCGCTGCCCATTGGCACCTCCATTCGCCGACGGCCGACCCGGCCGCTCCGCGTGGGCAAGCGGCCCGCGACGCTCGCCGCCGACCGCCGCGCGCCCGCGGGGGTCCCGGCGCAGCCTAGCATCGCGCGGCGGCGCAGGAACACCCGACGTCAACGCCTTGGTCCCGCAGATCGCCCGCGAGTTCAAGCGCCGCGGGCCGCGGGCGCGGCCCGGAACGCCTCAGTCGAAGGCGTAGGCGAAGTCGCCGTCCGCGATGTCGACCGCGACGCGGCCCACCTTCTCGCCCAGCATCAGCCGCTTCAGGAACTCGTTGGAGATCGCGGGCAGCATGGTGTTGGTCAGGATCGCGTCGATCATGCGCCCGCCGCTCTCGAGCTCCTGGCAGCGCGAGACGATCGTGTCGACCACCGCGTCGGAGTACTCGAACGGCACGCCGTGGTTCTGGCGCACCCGCTTCTCGATCCGGCCGAGCTGGAGCCGCGCGATCATGGCGAGCATCTTCGGGGTCAGCGGGTAGTAGGGGATGGTCACGAGACGGCCGAGGAGCGCGGCCGGGAACACCTTGAGCAGCGGCTCGCGCAGCGCCTTGGCGATCCCCTCGGGCTCGGGCATCAGGTCGGGATCCGAGCACATGTCCATGATGAGCTCCGAGCCGACATTGGAGGTGAGCAGGATGAGCGTGTTCTTGAAGTCGATCATCCGGCCCTCGCCGTCCTCCATCTGGCCCTTGTCGAAGACCTGGAAGAAGATCTCGTGCACGTCGGGGTGCGCCTTCTCGACCTCGTCGAGCAGCACCACCGAATAGGGCTTGCGCCGCACGGCCTCGGTGAGGATGCCGCCCTCGCCATAGCCGACATAGCCCGGCGGGGCGCCCTTGAGCGTCGAGACCGTGTGGGCCTCCTGGAACTCGCTCATGTTGATCGTGACGACGTTCTGCTCGCCGCCATAGAGCGCCTCGGCGAGGGTGAGCGCCGTCTCGGTCTTGCCGACGCCCGAAGGCCCGGCGAGCAGGAAGACGCCGATCGGCTTGTTCGGGTTGTCGAGCTGGGCGCGGCTCGTCTGGATGCGCTTGGCGATCATCTCCATCGCGTGGTCCTGCCCGATCACGCGCTGGGAGAGGATCTTGGCGAGGCTGAGCACGCTCTCGATCTCGTCCTTGACCATCCGGCCCACCGGGATCCCGGTCCAGTCGGCGACGACGGACGCCACCGCCTGCTCGTCGACGATCGGCAGGATCAGCGGGTGCTCGCCCTGCAGCTCGGAAAGCTCGGCCTGCCGGGCGCGGAGGTCGCCGATGAGGCGCGCGCGGTCCTCGTGGGTGAGCGCCGAGCCCTCCGGCGGATGGGCGGCCGTCGCCGTGTCGACCGCGCCGCCGCCCTCGCGGAGCTGCGCGCGGAGCTTGAGAATGTCGCCGACGATCCCCTTCTCCGTCTCCCAGCGCGCCTCGAGCGCCTCGAGCCGGCCCTGCTCGGCGGCGAGCGCGTGCTCGATCGCCGCGCGCCGCTCGGTGACGTCGAGGCCCGCGGTCTCGTCGCGGCCGATGATCTCGAGCTCGGTCTCGAAGGCCTGGATGCGCTTGCGCGCGTCGTCGACCTCGGCCGGCACCGCGTGCTGGCTGATCGCGACGCGGGCGCAGGCGGTGTCGAGCAGCGAGACCGACTTGTCGGGCAGCTGGCGCGCCGGGATGTAGCGCGCCGAGAGCTTGACCGAGGCCGCCAGCGCCTCGTCGAGCACCTGAACCTGGTGGTGCTTCTCGAGCATCGAGGCGACGCCGCGCATCATCATGATCGCCTTCGCCTCGTCCGGCTCGTCGACCTGCACCACCTGGAAGCGCCGCGTCAGCGCGGGGTCCTTCTCGATGTGCTTCTTGTACTCCGCCCATGTGGTCGCGCCGATGGTGCGCAGCGTGCCGCGCGCGAGCGCGGGCTTCAGCAGGTTGGCCGCGTCGCCGGTGCCGGCCGCGCCGCCCGCGCCGACGAGGGTGTGCGCCTCGTCGATGAAGGTGATGATCGGCTTCGGGCTCGCCTGGACCTCCTCGATCACCGCGCGCAGCCGCTCCTCGAACTCGCCCTTCATCGAGGCGC
>CAZWDE010000387.1:0-3046 GCA_964632555.1 uncultured Limibaculum sp. | reverse complement strand
GGATCTCCGGCTCGGTGGCCGCGATCTCGGCCAGCAGGTCGAGCCAGGCGCGCGCCTCGACGAAGTCCGGATCGCGAGCGGCGAAGCCCTCGTCGTCGAGCGTGAGATCGGCGTCGCTCAGATTGATCTCGATGTTCGACAGCACCTCCCAGTTGAGGATCGTCAGCTCGGCATCGGCCATCAGCATGGCGTCGCGGATGGTGAAGAGCGGCGCGCCCGACGGGTCGACCACGCGCAGCTCGCTGAGCGTGCCGCCGGAGAGGCCCATCAGCGTGATGTCGCCCTCGGCGACGACGCCGTTGTCGAAGGTGACCGTCGCGATGCCGGCGAAGATGTCGACGGAGGTCTCGGGCTCGGCCTCGAAGTCGATCTCGTCGAGCAGCGGGAACACGACCTGCGCCGGCTGGAAGACGTCGATGACGATGGGCTCCATGGGATTCACTCCAATCACTGTCCGGGGCGGTCAGGGGGCCGGAGCGCTGACGCAATGTCAACCTTGACGTACCGGCACGCCGCGGCTGGACGCGCCGCCGCCCGGCCGCTCATATACGCGGATGCCCTTGCCCGCCCGGGACCCGTCCACGATGCCCACCGGCGACCCTCGCGCCGCGCCGCTCTCCGACAACGCGGTCGGCGCGCTCTGGATGCTCGCCTCGGTGGCCGGCGCGACGGTGATGACGCTCTCGATCCGGCTGCTGACGCCCGATCTGCACACCACGATGATCGCGTTCCTGCGCTCGGCGCTCGCGGCGCTGCTCGTGGTGCCGTTCCTCTGGCGGGCGCGGGCGGCGGGCCGGCGGATCGGCTTCTCGCGCTGGCCGCTGCACATTGCCCGCGGTCTCTTGATCGGGGTCGCGCTCAACGCGGGGTTCTACGCGATCTGGCATCTGCCGCTCGCCACCGCGACGATCCTCTTCTTCATGGCGCCCGTCTTCGCCACCGCCTTCGCGACGCTCTTCGTCGGCGAGCGGGTGGGCCCGCGGCGCTGGGCGGCGATCGCGGCCGGGTTTCTCGGCGCGGCGGTGATCCTGCGCCCGGGGGTCGGACGGGTCGACCCGGCGATGCTGGTGGCGCTGCTCTCCTCGCTGGCCTTCGCGGGATCGCTGATCATCGGGCGGCAGGCCTCGCGGGCCGACGGGTCCGACGCGGTCTTCGTCTCCTCGAGCCTCGTGGCGGCGGTGGTGACGCTGCCGCCGGCGCTCCTCGTCTGGGACCTGCCGGCCGGCGGGCTCGCCTGGGCCGTGCTCGGGCTCCTCGTGCTCGGCTCGGGGCTGCGCACCTATTCCGACATCCGCGCCTACGCCGTGGGCGACGCCGGCTTCATCGCGCCGTTCTCCTATCTCCGGCTGCTGACCATCGGGGCGGCGGGCTATCTCTGGTTCGGCGAGCGGATCGACGGGCCGACGGTGGCGGGCGGGGCGATCATCGTCGGCGCCACGCTCTACATCAGCCTGCGCGAGGCGCGGCTCCGGCGCCGCGCGCCGTGACCGGGCGCGGGGTCGGCAAAGGGAGGCGACGCGGCCGCGCGGAGGGTGCTAAGCTCGCCCGGCGGCCTCGGCGCCGCGGCGGGGCGGCTCACGGGTGAGGCGGTGCGGACGGCGATGCGGTTGATCGGCAGGGTCTGGGGGGCGGCGCAGGTGGCGGCTCTGGCCGGGGCCGCGGGCGCCGGCGTGCCCGATCTCGGCGCCGCGCCGGACGCGACGGACCGCGCGGTCCTCGTGATCGAGGTCGCCGCCGACGGCCGCGTGACCGCGGTCGGGCGGCTGCCCGCCGGCCTCGCGCGCCGCGACCTCGAGGAGCTGGTGCCGGGGCTCGACCGCGCCGAGATCGCCGGCGAAGGGCGCGGCGACGCCGACCTCTGGCGCCGCGCGCTCGGCGCCCTGCCGGTGGCGCTGCCGCGGATCGAGCGCGCGCGGATCGAGATCTGCGACGGCCGCATCTCGGTCGCGGGGCGGCTTCGGCCCGGCTTCGCGCGGCGCGAGACCGGGCCCGCGCTGCGCGCGGCGGCGGGTCCCGGCTGGGACGTGCAGATCGCGCTCGCCGAGGCGCCGCCCGAGGCGGAGGCGGTGTTCGGCACGGGCGCGGGCGGGCGCTGGCTCACGGGGTTCCTGCCCGCCGGCCTCGCGGTGCGCCAGGCCCGGGCGCTCGTCGCGCCCGCGGCGGGCGGGCGGCTCACCACCGGCGCGCAGGGCGACAGCGCGGCCTGGATGCGCGCGCTCGGGGTCGTCGACCGGCTGCTGGCGCTGCACGAGGACGCGCACGGGCGCATCGCGGCGGCGCGGATCGAGATCGACGGCCGGCTCGCGCCCGGCCAGCGCCGCGCGGAGATCGCCGCCTGGGCCGCGACCGTGCTGCCCGACGGCTGGACGCTCGCGCTCGACAGCGCGGAGCGCGCGGCCGAGCCCTTCGCCGCGCGGCTCGACCCGGCGACCGGGGCGACCGAGCGCCTGATCAACGGGTTCTGGATCCCGATGCTCTCGATCGCGCCCGAGCCCGGCCCGTGCGACCGCGCGACCGCCGCCGCCCAGCGCCAGCGCCGGATCGGCTTCGTCACCGGCGAGAGCGAGATCGACGCCGCCGCACGGCGGGTGCTCGACCGGATCGCGGGGATCGCGCTCGCCTGCCTCCGCGGGCCGCTGCGGCTCGTGATCGGCGGCCACACCGACAGCACCGGCGCGCCCGAGCGCAACCGCGAGCTCAGCGAGGCGCGGGCGCGGGCGGTCCGCGATGCCCTCGTCGCGCGCGGGATCCCGCCGGCCGCGATGGCCGCTGTGGGCCATGGCGACAGCCGACCGCTCTTCGCCAACGACACCGAGGCCGGGCGTCGGCGCAACCGGAGGATCAGTTTCGACTGGGTGCCCGGCAGAGGCCCGGGCCAACGAGAGACGCCCGCGACCGGCCGGTGATCCGGCGCGGGCCAGGACAGGGAGAAGACGCATGACGAGCGTGATCGTGCCACTGATCGGGATCGTCCTCGGGGTCGCGATGATGGCCTGGGGCATGGGGCTCGGGGCGGGATGGGCCGGACGGGGCAGTGCCCGCGGCC
>CAZWDE010000386.1:0-3051 GCA_964632555.1 uncultured Limibaculum sp. | reverse complement strand
CCGCGCCCCGCCCGCGGTGCGCGCGCCCCGCGCCCGGCGAGCGCCGGGTGGGCGGGCGGGGGCGCTCGCCGGGCGCGGGGGGCTACTGCACGCGCCCGGGTGCCTCGGCGGTCGCTCTCGGCAGGCGGCGCAGCCCGCCCGATTCCTCCGCCTCGTTGATCGCGTGGAGGAAATAGGCGGCGTGCAGCGGGCTCATGCGGTAGGCGGTGTGCCGCCCCTCGCGGTCGAGCGGGAAGGCGAGGATGCAGCCCTCGGGCGCGGTCTCGACATGGGCGCCGAGCGGCACGCCGACATGCCCGCTCTCGCGGCTGAAGTCTCCGGGCTCGATCCGCGGCTGCGCGGCGAAGAAGCCGTCGTCGGTCGGCACCTCCGCGAGCCCCGGCCGCGCCCGCAGCGTCTCGCGGATCCGGTCGCGGATGTGCAGCGCCACGGGCGCGGCCAGCAGCAGCGTCTCGACATGGCCCGCCTCGGTGCGCGACTTCATCGCCACCACCTGGCCCGAGGGGTGCAGCCCGAGCCGGAACGAGGCGATCCGGCGCCCGGCGGGAATGCGGCGCAGCTCCTCCGGGTTCGGCGCGGCGGCGGTCTCGGAACGGTCCATGCGATCCTCCTGATCTGGCGCGATCGGGCCTATCCCGCCTCCCTGACGCGCGCCCCGGCGGCTGTCAAAGCATTTCGACCGGGCGCGCGCGGACCCGCGCTCCGGCCTCTCGCATTCGCCGGGTCACACGCTATGTCTCGGCGGTGATCGAGAGGGGACACCGATGGCCGAACAGAAGTTCATCTCCGTCCGCGGCGCGCGCGAGCACAACCTCAAGGGCGTCGACGTCGACATCCCCCGCAACGCGCTGACGGTGATCACCGGCCTCTCGGGCTCGGGCAAGTCCTCGCTCGCCTTCGACACGATCTATGCCGAGGGGCAGCGCCGCTACGTCGAGTCGCTCTCCGCCTATGCCCGCCAGTTCCTGCAGATGATGCAGAAGCCCGACGTCGACCACATCGAGGGGCTCTCGCCCGCCATCTCGATCGAGCAGAAGACCACCTCGAAGAACCCGCGCTCGACCGTCGGCACGGTGACGGAGATCTACGACTATCTCCGCCTCCTCTTCGCGCGCGCCGGCACGCCCTACTCGCCCGCGACCGGGCTGCCGATCGAGGCGCAGCAGGTCTCCGAGATGGTCGACCGGGTGATGGCGATGCCCGAGGGCACGCGCGCCTACCTGCTCGCCCCCATCATCCGCGACCGCAAGGGCGAGTACCGCAAGGAGTTCCTCGAGCTCCGCAAGCAGGGCTACCAGCGCGTCAAGGTCGACGGGCAGTTCCACGAGCTCGAGAACCCGCCGGCGCTCGACAAGAAGCTCCGCCACGACATCGACGTGGTGATCGACCGGATCGTGGTGAAGGAGGGGATCGAGACGCGCCTGGCGGACAGCTTCTCGACCGCGCTCGGCCTCGCCGACGGCATCGCCATCGTCGAGACCGCGCCCCGCGAGGGCGAGGGCGAGCCCGAGCGCATCACCTTCTCGGAGAACTTCGCCTGCCCCGTCTCGGGCTTCACCATCGCCGAGATCGAGCCGCGGCTCTTCTCCTTCAACGCGCCCTTCGGGGCGTGCCCGGCCTGCGGCGGGCTCGGGGTCGAGCTCTATTTCGACGAGGACCTCGTCGTGCCCGACCACACCTATTCCCTGCTCGACGGCGCGCTCGCCCCATGGGCCAAGTCGAAGACGCCGCATTTCCGCCAGACCATCGAGGCGCTCGCCCAGCACTACGGCTTCTCGCCGCGCGTGCCGTGGGAGCAGCTGCCGGACTACGCGCGTCAGGTGATGCTCTACGGCTCGGGCGACGAGGAGATCCAGTTCCGCTTCGACGAGGGCGGGCGGATCTACACCGTCAAGCGTGTCTTCGAGGGCGTGATCCCCAACATGGAGCGGCGCTACCGCGAGACCGACTCGGCGATGATCCGCGAGGAGTTCGAGCGCTTCCAGGCCAACCGCGCCTGCCAGGCCTGCGGCGGGCACCGCCTCCGCGAGGAGGCGCTGGCGGTCAAGATCGGCGCGAAGCACATCGGCGAGGTGACCGCGCTCGCGATCCGCGAGGCGCTCGACTGGGTGCGCGAGGCGCCCGCCGCCCTGTCGGCGCAGAAGCGCGAGATCGCCGAGCCGATCCTCAAGGAGATCCGCGAGCGGCTCGGTTTCCTCGTCAATGTCGGGCTCGACTATCTCACGCTCAACCGCGGCGCGGGCACGCTCTCGGGCGGCGAGAGCCAGCGGATCCGGCTCGCGAGCCAGATCGGCTCGGGGCTCACCGGCGTGCTCTACGTGCTCGACGAGCCCTCGATCGGGCTCCACCAGCGCGACAACGGGCGGCTGCTCGACTCGCTCCGTGGCCTGCGCGACCAGGGCAACACGGTGATCGTCGTCGAGCACGACGAGGAGGCGATCCGCACCGCCGACCACGTGATCGACATCGGCCTCGGCGCGGGCGTGCACGGCGGCCGCATCATCGCCGAGGGCAAGCCCGAGGAGGTCGCGGCGAGCCCGGCCTCGATCACGGGACAATACCTCACCGGCACCCGCGAGATCCGCGTGCCGGCCGAGCGCCGGCGCGGCAACGGGCGCACGCTGACGATCGAGGGCGCGACCGGCAACAATCTCAAGGACGTGACCGCCGAGATCCCGCTCGGCACCTTCACCTGCGTCACCGGCGTGTCGGGCGGGGGCAAGTCGACGCTGACGATCGAGACGCTCTTCAAGACCGCGGCCAACCGGCTGAACGGCGCGCGGCTGCAGCCGGCGCCCTGCCGGCGGATCAAGGGGCTCGACCAGCTCGACAAGGTGATCGACATCGACCAGTCGCCGATCGGGCGCACGCCGCGCGCGAACCCCGCGACCTACACCGGCGCCTTCACCCCGATCCGGGACTGGTTCGCCGGCCTGCCCGAGGCCAAGGCCCGCGGCTACAAGCCCGGGCGGTTTTCGTTCAACGTCAAGGGCGGGCGCTGCGAGGCCTGCCAGGGCGACGGCGTCATCAAGATCGAGATGCACTTCCTGC
>CAZWDE010000385.1:0-3059 GCA_964632555.1 uncultured Limibaculum sp. | reverse complement strand
GCCTGGGCTGCGTGCGTATCGAGCTCACCGGCGAGCGCCTGCCAGCCGGTGGGGCCCTTGCCGAGCAGTGCGGCGCGGCCGGTGAGCCAGGTCGCGAGAACGGCGCCCAGAGCCTCGCCCTCGCCAAAGCCGAGCCGCTCGGCCTCGCGGCGCAGATGCGCGGCGACGCCCGCCGAGAGCGCGCGAAGCCGGCGCTTCATGTCCTTATCCATCGTCCTGCCCCCTCAGAACGCGCCGAGGCCGAGATGCTCGGCGCGGGCGGCGAGCGCGCGGAGATCGGCCGCCACGCGCGCCCACGCCGCGCGGTCGCTGCCATGCTCGAGCTTGAGCGCCTCCAGGTGAAGGGAGCCCAGAAGGCACGCGCCGTCCTCGCGCGAGACGTTGTGATCAAAAAACACCTCGTTGCAGGCGTCGACCAAGTCGGCGCGGGCCCGGGCGAGGCGGTCGACCTGGCGCTGCAGCGCCTCGACGTCGACTTCGGCGGCGGCGCTCGGGTGGCGGAGAATTGCGGCTGGCATCAGCACGGTCCTTTCGGTTGAGGGGTGGCGGGCTCGATCAGCGGCGCCGGACGCGCCGGCTCGATCAGGCGGCGGAGCGCCGCGGCCTGTTTCGGCGACGGGCGCCACGAGGGGCCGCCCCGCTTGGCGCGACCGAGGAGGCTCAGAACGAAGCGCCGTTCCCATTGGTCGAGCTCGCCGCGCCGGAGGGCGCAGCGCGCGCGCTCGAGGAGCTCGTCGATCTCGTCGGCGTCCGACCTCATGACCCGGCCTCGACGATCCGGGTGGGGCGGGGAAGTCGGTGCATCCCACTCACCAGCGCCGCCAGCGGCGAGGCCGGCGAAGGGCTATGAGCAGGGCGCGCCGCCCGCGACGCTGCGCCCAGTGCCGCGAGCGGCGGCGGCGCGGGCAATGGGACTCTTGGGCGTACCCGCCCCCCTATGGGCCGGGGTACGCCTCGAGGGGGGTAGGGGGGGTTGAACACACACCCAGTCGAAGGGGAGGCGAACGGGAGGCGAAGGGCAGATGGCACCCCGAGTCGAAGGGCAGTCGAAGGGGAGTCGTAGCTCATTGCCCGACCCCCGGACGGAGGCGCTTGTGGCGCTTGGACGGCGGACCGTGCTCGACGATCACCGCGGTGCCGTCACCCAGGGCGTCCGACATGGCCCGGGTGAGGGCCTGTTTGGTGCACCCCTCGGCGCCCGGATGGCTTGCCATGACCGACGGAGCGAAATTGGGCCCGGCGCTCGGATTCAGATCGCGGCCCTCGGCGGTCAGCTGCCGCAGGAGCTTCGCGAACACGCGGCGCGCCTTCGCGCTCGCGCTTTGCAGTTCGAGCCGGGTCGGCGGATCGTCCGCCGCGAACACGCCGTCCCGCCACGTCATGCGGATCTCGGCGCCGGCCGCAGCGTAGTTGGCCTTCTTGGTCGTCAGCACCCGCCGGTCAGGGTCGGCCTCATAGCCGCCGTCCGTGATCCGCTCGAGGTACAGTCGGGACCGAACCGAGTTGCCCCATCCGGTCGATCCCGACGCCCCAGAGCCGCTCTGCATCCCCGAGACGGAGGGGTGCGCGAGGAGCAGCACGGCTGCGCCGTGACGGATCGCCCAATGCCGGACAAGCTGCACGAACTG
Source organism: uncultured Limibaculum sp. (assembly GCA_964632555.1). Lineage (GTDB taxonomy): Bacteria > Pseudomonadota > Alphaproteobacteria > Rhodobacterales > Rhodobacteraceae > Thermohalobaculum. The sequence continues at coordinate 1,431 of CAZWDE010000385.1, read as the reverse complement.
TCGCGCGTGAACGCGGTTGAGTTCGTCGCCGCTGTGAAGGTCGGCGAGCGTGTCCAGCACGAGAAGCCGCGGCCGGATGCGCTCAAGGTCGCGGCCGACCAGGTCGTAGAGGTCGGTCGGCGCGAGCCCGCCGGTGCGCCGTTCTGCCGTGGCGAGCGCGGCGTCCTGCCCGGCGAGAGACCTGAGGTGAAGCCGCCCGAGGTCGCCGAGCCCAAGTCCGTGGTGCGCGACGATGTCGGCGAAGCGACGGTGGAGCTCGTCAACGTCGTCCTCGGCGGACAACAGCGCCGCCGAGCCGCCCTCGACATCCCGCCCGAGCCAGGTCCGCCCGGCGGCGGTCGCGACGGCGAGCTGGAGCGCCAGCAAAGATTTCCCGGTGCCGCCGTCGCCGGAAAGGATCGTGACCTGCCGGCTCGGAATCATGCCGAACACGTGCCAGCGCCGCTGCGGCGCAGGTCGACCGGCCAGCGATGCCGCCGGGCGAAAGAATTCCGCTGCGCTTCCCTGCGGGTCTGAGCGGAGCGGCGCGGAGGCGAGATACATGACGTCGCGCTCGCAGGGGGAGGCGTCACGCATGGCGGCGCTCCTCCCCCGACGCGCGCCGAGCCTCGAGCACACCGTCGCTTGCGAACTGCAATGCATCGCGCTCTCGGTCGCGGTCGCGGTCGGTGCGGACCCCCGTCAGCCATGCCGCCATTGCCGCCCGTCGCTCCGGGGGGAGCCCATGCGCGAGCCCGAGGAGCAGCCGGGCGCGGGTCCCCTCGGGCAGATCGGCCATCGCGCCCGGCGCGGAGGCGAGCCGCGCCAGCGCGGTCAGGATCGCAACCGCCTGGGACGCGCCCATTCGATGATAATCAGAAGAAACGAGCAAGTAGCCGAGGCGATTGGCGCCCCATTTCAAAAGTCGAACCTGGGTTTCGATCGGCAGCGCCATCCACGCCCAGAGCCATCGCCGCAGCGGCGAGCCCGGCTCGGCCGGGAACGCGCCGGGGTCGAGCCGGGGCATTCAGCGGTCCTCCCCGCGCCGGCGGAGCTCGGCGCCGGTCAAGGCCGGCCGCTTGCGCGCAAGTGTCGTCGGCTCGCCCGGGAGCGGCTCGCGCGGCAGCGCATCGAAGAACGCGGCCAGTTCGCGCCCGCTGTAGCCGAGGCAGCTCGGACCGACGCGCCGGCGCCGCGGAAATTTCCCGGCCTCCTCGAGTTTCCGCCTGTATTGGTCGCTGTACGGCAGTCCGTATTCGGCCGCGCGACTGCACGGCACGAACGGCGGGAACTCGTAGCTCTTGCGTGTATTTGCAGTCATGCTCGATCTCCTTCGCTGAGATCGAGGAGATCACCGATGCACGCACTCGTCACCGGGCTTTTGCCGGGGGATTGGCGACAAGTACTTTAATGGCTCAACAACGTACTGACGCCCCTTTTCCCTTTGAAATC
>CAZWDE010000384.1:0-3101 GCA_964632555.1 uncultured Limibaculum sp. | reverse complement strand
AGCTCCTCGTCGGTGTCGGTGACGAAGTGGTTGATCCCGACGATCGCCGGCACGCCGAACTTGGCGACGTTCTCGATGTGACGCCCGAGATTGGCGCAGCCCTTCTTCACCGCCTCGACATTGGGCGTGCCGAGATCGGCCTTGGCCACCCCGCCGTTCATCTTCATCGCGCGCACGGTCGCGACGATGACCACCGCCGAGGGCGCGAGCCCGGCCTAGCGGCACTTGATGTCGAAGAACTTCTCGGCCCCGAGATCGGCGCCGAAGCCCGCCTCGGTCACCACGTAGTCGGCGATCTTGAGCGCGGTCTGCGTCGCCACCACCGAATTGCAGCCATGCGCGATGTTGGCGAAGGGCCCGCCATGCACGAAGGCGGGGTTGTTCTCGAGCGTCTGCACGAGGTTGGGCAGGATCGCCTGGCCGAGCAGCACCGCCATCGCGCCGTCGGCCTTGATGTCGCGGCAATAGACCGGCGAGCGGTCGCGGCGATAGGCGACGATCATGTCGCCGAGCCGGCGTTCGAGATCCTTGATGTCGGAGGCGAGGCAGAGGATCGCCATCACCTCGGAGGCGACCGTGATGTCGAAGCCCGCCTCGGCCGCGAAGCCGTTGGCCACGCCCCCGAGGGAACTGACGATCTCGCGGAGCGCGCGGTCGTTCATGTCGAGCACCCGGCGCCACGCGATGCGGCGCGTGTCGATCCCGAGCTCGTTGCCCCAGTAGATGTGATTGTCGATCATCGCCGCGAGCAGGTTGTGCGCCGAGGTGATCGCGTGGAAGTCGCCGGTGAAGTGGAGGTTGATGTCCTCCATCGGCACGACCTGCGCATAGCCGCCGCCGGCCGCGCCGCCCTTCATCCCGAAATTCGGCCCGAGCGACGCCTCGCGGATGCAGATCGCCGCCTTCTTGCCGATGTGGCAGAGCCCGTCGCCGAGGCCGACCGTCGTCGTCGTCTTGCCCTCGCCCGCGGGGGTGGGGTTGATCGCCGTGACGAGGACGAGATGGCCGTTCGGCCGGTCGGCGACCGAGCGGATGAACTCGGCCGAGACCTTGGCCTTGTCGTGGCCGAAGGGGAGCAGGTGCTCGCCCGGGATGCCGAGCTTCGCGCCGACCTCCTGGATCGGCTTCTTGGTCGCCTTCCGGGCGATCTCGATGTCGGACATGTCTCTCTCCCTCCGTCCCGGCTCACCGGCCGAGCTTTTCCCCCGCGGCGAGACCCGCCCCGGCCGCCCAGTCGCCGGCGGGGACCTTTCCCTCGCCGGCCGGGCGCACGCGTTTTAGGAGGATGCGGCCCCCCTGCGCCTGCACGGTTACGCCCTCCGGCGACACGTTGACGACCTCGCCCGGCGTGCCGTCCGCCTCGCCCGCCCGCGCGACGTCGTAGATCTGGAGCTCGGCGCCGAGCCGCGTGGTCCAGGCGCCGGGCTGCGGGTTGCAGCCGCGAATGAGGTTGTAGACATCCGCCACGGGCCGGGCCCAGTCGATCTCGGCATCCGTCTTGCGGCACCACGATTCGTAGGTCGCCTTCGACTCGTCCTGCGCGCGGCGAGGGGGATTGCCGGATCGGAAGAGGTCGCAGACCTCGAGGACCGACGCGGTCGCGGCCGGGAAGATCTTCTTGAAGTAGACGTCGCCCAGCGTGTCGTCCGGCCCGATCTCCACCTCGCGCTGCAGGAGGATGTCGCCCTCGTCGAGCCCGTCCGTCGGGTAGAACCACGAATAGCCGGTCGTGGTCTCGCCCCAGATGATCGGCCAGTTGATCGAGCTCGGCCCCCGGTGGAGCGGCAGGAGCGAGGGGTGGAAGCAGATCGAGCCGAGACGCGGCGCGGTCCGCGCGGCCTCCGGCACGAAGATGATCACATAGGCCATGATCATCAGGTCGGCCTCGTGGGAGCGGAGCTGCTCGACCACCGCGTCGGACTTGAACTCGGCGGGCTGGTGGACCGGGATGCCGTGTGCCTCCGCCGCCTCCTTGAGCGGGTCGACCGGGCGGCCCTCCTTGTCCGGCGCGCAATAGACGGCGACGACCTCGTCCTCGCCCGTCTCGAGGATCTTCTCGAGCGCCGCCTGCCCGAAGGCCTGCTGGCCCATCACGATCAGTCTCATGTCCCCTCCCGCAGGTTATCGGCCCGTCTGGATGCCATAAAGCATGTACGGCGCCACGAGTCCGAGCCCCAGAAGGACAAGCACGGCAATGCCGAGCCGCTTCGGCCGACCGAGAAGCCAATGCCCTGGGCGCTCCCGCAGCCAGCCGATCTCGATTGCGGCCGCCACCGCCGCGAGAACCATGCCCGGCGCCACGGCGAGCACCCGAAGAAGGAACGGCGCGTCGGTGGGTGGTGCGGGCATGGCGCGCCTCATCCTGCGCCGGTCACAGCGGCGCGCCGACGAGCGGGCTGTCGGAGCGCGCGCAATGCCGGCTCTCCGGCTGCCAGTCGCCGCCCTCCCGGTCGCAGGCCAGGAACGCCTCGGATGGCCCGTGATCGGTGAAGAGCAGGAGCACGAGAATGCCGACGACCGCTGCGCCGAGGATCATCCCCGCCGCCAACTGGTGGCGTCGCTGGCCGCCCCCCGTCACTCGGCGGCCTGGGGGAGCTGGCCGACGGCGCCGGAGCCCGCGATGCGGGAGACGTCGTCGTCGGTGTAGCCGAGCACGTCGCGCAGGATCTCGTCGGTGTGCTCGCCGAGCAGCGGCGAGCGGACAACCTCGACCGGGCTGTCCGACATCTTGATCGGGCAGCCGACCGAGAGATACGGACCGCGCTCCGGGTGATCGACCTCGACGATGGTGCCGGTGGCGCGCAGGCCCTCGTCCTCGGCGAGCTCCTTCATCGAGAGGATCGGCCCGACCGGGATGTTCAGCGGGTTGCAGATGTCCATGACCTCGAACTTGTCCTTGGTCATCGTCCACCGCTCGATGGTGTCGAACACCTCGTTAAGCCGCGGCAGCCGCGCCTCGGGCGTCGCGTAGTCCGGGTCGGTCTTCCACTCGGGCTTGCCGATCACGTCGCACACATTGCCCCAGACCGCCGCCTGCGTGATGAAGTAGGTGTAGGCGTTGGGGTCGGTCTCCCAGCCCTTGCATTTGAGGATGCGCCCGG
>CAZWDE010000383.1:0-3116 GCA_964632555.1 uncultured Limibaculum sp. | reverse complement strand
GCGCGGGCGGATCGCCGGAGGCCGCCACCCGCCCGATCGCGGCGAGGAGGCGCGCCTCGGCCCGGCTGAGCCGCAGCGCGCCCTCGGGGTCCTCGCCGCCGATCGCGGCAAGGCGCGTCAGCCAGCTGGGCGCGGCGCCGGCGGCGCGCTAGGCGGCGAGCGGCGCGCCGAGCGCGGTCGCCTCGGCGCCCGGCAGCACGCGCGCGAGAACCCCGGCCTCGGCCATCGCGACCGTGGCGGCCACCGGATCGGGCGCCGCCAGCAGCTTGCGCATCTCGGCGCCGAGCCGTTCGTGGGCGAGCGCCTCCACCCCTTCGGCCTCGGCCCGGCAGGCCGCGAGCCCGCCCGCGTCCATCCCCTCGGCGTACCACGCCGTGAAGCGGAAGAACCGCAGGATGCGGAGCCGGTCCTCGCGGATGCGGGCCACCGGATCGCCGATGAAGCGCACGCGCCGCGCGGCGAGGTCGGGCAGCCCGCCGATCGGGTCGAGCACGCGGCCGGTGGCGTCCGCATAGAGCGCGTTCACGGTGAAGTCGCGCCGGGCGGCGTCCTCGGCCATGTCGGTGGTGAAGCGAACCACGGCGCGCCGCCCGTCGGTCTCGACATCGGCGCGGAAGGTGGTGATCTCGACCGGATGGCCCTGCCAGACCGCCGTGACGGTGCCGTGCTCGATGCCGGTCGGCACCGCCTTCAGCCCGGCCGCGCCGAGCCGCGCGACCACCGCCTCGGGGACGAGCGGCGTCGCGAGGTCGATGTCCGTCGCCGGCGCGCCGAGCAACGCGTTGCGCACGCACCCGCCGACGAAATAGGCCGCGCCGCCGAGCGCGGCCATCACCGGCGGCGCCGCTCCGTGATCGATCCAGTCCGCCGCGATGCGGGGGCCGCTCACCCCGCCCCCTGCGCCGGCCTCCGCGCCGCCGCGACGCGCCGCAGCCGATCCGACAGCCCCTTGAGCATCGCCGCCGTGGCGCCCCAGATATAGTGGTCGTTCCACGGCATCGCCCAGTAGTGCCGCCGCTCGGCGCCGCGCAGATAGCTGCTGCGCTGGCGGTTGGCCGGGTCCATCAGGAAGTCGAGCGGCGCCTCGAAGACCAGGTCCACCTCGGCGCGGTCGGGCCGGGGCTCGAAGCCGGGATCGACGATCCCGACGAACGGCCGGACGCGAAACCCGGTGACGGTGAGGTAGCTGTCGAGCTCGCCGAGCACGCGCACCTGCCCGGGCACGAGGCCGATCTCCTCCTCGGATTCGCGGAGCGCCGCCGCCACCGCGTCGCGGTCGCCGGGGTCGAGCCGACCGCCGGGGAAGCAGATCTGGCCCGCGTGACGGCGCAGATGCGTCGCGCGCCGGGTCAGCACCACCCCGAGGCCGCGGCCCCTCGGCACGAGGCCGCAGAGCACCGCCGCCGGCCGCGCCGGCCGGTCGGGGTCGGCACCCTGGTCCGCCGCCTCGCCCGGCGGGGCGAGCGCGAGCGCCGCGGCGACGTCCTCCTCGGTGATCGGGCTGGGCATTGCGGGTCCGCCTTCCACTCCACGGTCTAGATGCGCCCCCGCGCGCGCAGGGGCAAGGGCGGGCGCCCGACGATCCGCCCCGTCCGGCCGGTCTTCCCTTCCGACATTGGCCTCGGGTGCCCGGACCTGTATAAGCCCGCGCAACGCCGCATCGGGAATCGGAGGCCGGGAATGAACAGCCGCGACAGACACTTCTTCCTGCAGTTCTTCTCCCGGGTGCTGGCCTCGATCCTGATCGTGCTCGCCACCTACAACCCCACGGGCTATTCCTATTTCCACTGGATCCGCAACGGCTTCGAGACGAACCTGCCGCTCAAGGCGCTGGTCGGGCTGGTCCTGCTGATCTCCTACGTCGTGCTGATCCGCGCGACGCTCTACTCGATCCGCATCGTCGGCGTGGTCCTCGTCGGCCTGCTCGTCGCCGCCATCGTCTGGTCGATGACCTATTACGGCGTGCTGAGCCTGACCCAGCCCGGCGTGCTCGACTGGATCATCCTGATCGGCGTGGGCTTCATCCTCGGCGTCGGGCTGTCCTGGGCGATCATCCGCCGCCGGCTGAGCGGGCAGTACACCGTCGACGAGGCGGAGCACCCCGACAGCGCCTGAGCGCGCGCCATGGTGCGGCGCAACAACACCGCCGCGGCAAATCGACGGCGCCGGCCAACGGCGCTTCCGGCGCCCGGCGTGCGCACCTAGATTGCAGGTCGACATCAAGGGGCGGCAAGACCCCGCGAGCGGAGGCGTCCGGGACGTCTGACGGGTCCCGACGGAGGCCGGAATGTTGACTGCACAGGCCGCTCCCGCCTGGTATGGCGGGCTCGGCAGGGCCGATGCCCCGGCCATCGCCGCGCATTGGCGGCGGCTGCCGGAGGACTGCATCCGGCGGCGCTTCCTGCGGCGGATGCGCCCCGAGGACCTCGCCCGCCACGCCGAGGCGATCGTCGGGCCCGACGCCCACGCGATCGGCTGGTTCTGCGACGGCGCGCTGCGCGGGGTCGGCGAGCTCTTCCGGATCCCGGGCGGCGGCGAGGCCGCCTTCACGGTCGAGCCCGGATGGCGCCGCCGCGGCGTGGGCCAGGGGCTGATGCGCCGGCTGCTGCGCCGGGCCGCCCATCTCGGCCTCCGCCAGGTGATCGTGATGACGACGCGCGACAATCTCCCGATGGTGCGCCTCGCCGAGAGCGCGGGCGCGCGGCTCGAGTTCGACGGCGCCGAGGTGACCGGCGTGATCCCGCTCGCGCCCGCGACCGCGGCGAGCCGCCTGCTCGAGGCCGCCGAGGAGACCGCCTCCGGCCTCGCCTCGGTGGTCGACGGCGCCGCGCGCATCGCCGCCGCGTGGCGGCCCGCCGCGCGCTGAGCCCCGCGGTTGCGCCGCCGCCCGCGCCCGCCTAGCCTCGCGGCATGGCGGCGGAGACCGGCGCGGGCGTCAGGCCCCTCGACGAACAGGGCATCGCGATCTTCGGCGGCAGCTCGGGCATCGGGCTCGCGGCGGCCGAGGCCTTCGCGGCCGCGGGCGCGCGGGTGGTCCTCATCGGGCGCGACCCCGCGCGCGGGGCCGCCGCCGCCGCCCGCGCGCCGGGCGCCCGCTTCCTCGCCGCCGACTGCGC
>CAZWDE010000382.1:0-3140 GCA_964632555.1 uncultured Limibaculum sp. | reverse complement strand
GGCAGCCAGGTGATGATCGGCGGATAGAGCATGCAGACCACGAGCCCCGTCAGCTGGATCAGCAGGAACGGGATCGCCGCCTTGAAGATGCGCGCCATCGGGATCGACGGGGGCGCCACGCCGCGCAGGTAGAACAGCGCGTAGCCGAAGGGCGGCGAGAGGAAGCTCATCTGCATGTTGACGAGATAGAGCACGCCGAACCAGAGGATCAGCTCGCTCTCCGAGCCGAGGCCGAACGCCTCCGCCCCCAGCGCCTTCACGATCGGCACGAAGATCGGCACCGCGAGCAGCAGGATCCCCACCCAGTCGAGGAACATCCCGAGCGCGATCAGCATCACCTGCATCAGGATCAGGATCTGCCACGGCGAGAGCCCCGAGCCCGTCATCAGCTCCTCGACGAAGTCCTGCCCGCCCTCGAGCACGTAGAGCCCGACGAAGATGGTGGCGCCGAACATGATCCAGATCACCATGGCGCTCGCCTTGAGGGTGGTGAGGCAGGCGCCCTGGATCGTCGGCCAGTCGAGCTTGCGGTGGATCGCCGCCACGATGAAGGCGCCGAAGGTGCCGATGCCGGCCGCCTCGACGGGCGTCGCCACGCCGGCGAAGATGATCCCGAGCACCACCACGATGAGCGCGATCGGCGCCGACATCTTGCCGAGAAGGCGCAGCTTCTCGGCGGCGTCGACCCGCTCGGCGGCGGGGATCGGCGGCCCGAGGGACGGGCGGGCGTAGCAGCTCACCGTGACGTAGACGATGTAGAGCCCCGAGAGCAGCAGCCCCGGCAGGACCGCGCCGATGAAGAGCTCGCCCACCGACTGCTCGGCGACCACGGCGTAGATGATCGCGAGGATCGAGGGCGGGATCAGGATCCCGAGCGTGCCGCCGGCCATGATCGAGCCCATCGCGATCTCGGGGTTGTAGGCGCGCTTCAGCATCGCCGGCAGCGCGATGATCCCCATGGTCACCACCGCCGCCCCGATCACGCCGACCATCGCCGCGAGGATCGTGGACGCGATGATGGTGGCCGAGGCCAGCCCGCCGCGCACACCACCCAAGAGCTTGTAGATCACGTCGAACATGTCGTTGATGATGCCCGCCCGTTCGAGCATCGCCGCCATGAAGATGAAGAGCGGGATCGCCGAGAGCTGGTAGTTCGTCATCAGCGGGAAGATGCGGCTCGGCACGATGTTGAGCGTCTGCGCGTCGCCGAGGACGAACAGGAAGACGCAGGCGAGCCCGCCGGTGACGAAGGCGAGCGGCAGGCCCAGCATCAGCAGCACCAGCAGCGAGCCGAACATCACGAGCGTCAGCCACTCGATCGGGATCTCGAGCCCCATCAGACGGCCTCCCCGCGCCGCGCCGCGCGGATCGTGGCGATGTCGCGCGCGAGCTTGGCGATCCCCTGGAGCACGAGGAGCAGCCCGCCCAGCACGATCGCCCATTTGAACGGCCAGTAGGCGATCGCCCAGTCGGAGAAGCTGATCTCGCCGAAGCGGATGCTCGGATCGGTGATCTCGGACACCGAGAACCGCGCGAGGAACTCCTCGGTCGTCAGCCCGCCCCGGATCCACTCGGAGAGCGTCGAGTTGCCGGTGGCGGTGGCCATCGCGTCGGTCGCGAAGATCCAGCCGGTGACCATGATCGTGCCGGCGAAGATGAAGAAGAACACCGAGGTGAAGAGGTCGACCCACGCCTTCGCCACCGGCGACCACCGCGCGTAGAAGATGTCGACCCGCACATGCGCCTCGGTGAGCGCGGCATAGGCGCCGGCGATCAGGTATTGCATCCCGAACATCAGGAACATCGCCTCGTGCGCCCAGTTGGTCGGCGAGTTGAAGACATAGCGCGACACCACCTCGAAGTAATAGACGAAGACGGCGATCACCGCCCAGTACGCGACGAACTCTCCGGAGTAGTACGAGAGCCGGTCGATGGCGCCGGTCCATCCGGTGCCGATGTGGTCGATGTCGCGCTTGATCTCCTCGGCCTCGACGGCCTCGATGGCGTGCTCGACCTGCTCCTCGCGGTCGTGCTCGTGGCGGCGCTCCTCCTCGGCGAGCGCGGCGGCGGCGCGGCGCTTCATGAAGGGCAGGAGCAGCGCGTCGAGCGCCATGAAGGCGAGGATCGCCCCGAAGAGCGCGAAGGCGGCGGTCGACCAGAAGTTCCGGTCGGCGCGGGCCGACTCGAGCGCGGGCGCGGCGGTCTCGAGCTCGGTCTCGGCCGCGGCGAGGGTCTCGCGCGCCTCGGCCACCCGCTCCTGCTCGCGCTCCAGCGAACGCTCGGCGCGGATCTGCTGGATCCGGGTGCCCGACGCCTCGGCCTCGGCGAGCGCCGCCTCGAGCTCGGCGAGCCGCGCCGGCGCGCGCTCGACCAGCGGCCGGGCGCGCTCGATCTGGCGCTCGGCGACGCGCACGGTGTTGGCGGCGCCGGAGACGGTCTCGCGCGCCGCCCGCTCGCCCGAATTGGCGTAGAGCACGCCGAGGAACAGCGGCAGATAGAGCAGGCCCCAGAGGTTGCGCAGGTAGAAACGGTGGAGCCCCAGCATGCCGCCGGTGAGCAGGATCAGGTAGCCGAGCGCCAGCGAGTAGCCGCGCGCATGGCCTCGCCGCGCCATCACCATCGCGACGAGAGGGAACAGCAGGAGGCTGGCCCAGTAGAGCCAGTGCGGCAACTCGACGTCGAGGCTGGGCATCGGACGGTCCGGTCAGGAGGAGCGGCGGGCCCGCGCGCGCGGCGCGGACCCCGTGGCGCGGGGGCGGGGGGTCAGAGATCGAGCGACTGGCCCTCGATCATCGACGGATCGACATAGCCGAGCGAGCCCGACATCATGTAGTCGAGCTGCATCTTGAAGATCCGCGCCGACGCCTTGTCGCGGTTGGCATACTTGTACCAGATCGGCACCGCGACCTCGGTCATGATCTCGACGTCGTCCTGGCTGAGGCGGGTGACCTCGACGCCGTCCTCCTCGAACTTCACCCAAGCCTCCTGGTCGGCCTTCTGGATCGCGGCGTGGTGGAGATCGGAATAGGCGTGGACCTCCATCTCCACGAACTGCTTCATCTGCGGGCTGAGGGCGTTCCAGGGGTCCATGCCGACGGTCAGGTCCATCAGGTCGACCGGCTGGTAGACCGACATGAAGC
>CAZWDE010000381.1:0-3140 GCA_964632555.1 uncultured Limibaculum sp. | reverse complement strand
GTGCGGGTAGAGCGCGTAGTTCTGGAACACCATCGCGACGTTGCGCGCCTTCGGGCTCTCGGCGGTGACGTCGCGCCCGCCGATCCGGATCCGCCCCCCGCTCACGCTCTCGAGCCCGGCGAGGAGGCGGAGCAGCGTGGTCTTGCCGCAGCCCGACGGGCCCACATAGACGACGAACTCGCCGTCGCCGATCGCGAGATCGACCCCGCCGATCACCCGCGTCGCGCCGAAGCTCTTGCTGACGCCCTGATAGGCCGCTTCCGCCATCGCCCGTCCTCCCGCCTGCCGGGGGCGGGGTAGCACCGGCGCGTGACGCTTTCGTTGCGGTGCGGGAGGACCGCCCGCCTCAACCGGCCGCGAGGAGCGCGCGCGCCGCGGGACCCGCGAAGGCGCCCGCGGCCGCCACGACGAGGGCCGTCAGCGCGCCCGCCGCCGCCAGAAGGCAGGCGGTCTCGGCGAGGACGAGGCGCGCCACGGTCCAGCGCGAGGCGCCGATGAGCGCGGCGGTCTCGAACTCGCCCCGCCGGAGCTCGAGCGAGAGATAGACCGCGAGGCCCGCCGCCATCAGCGCCGCGAGGCCGACGACGACGACCACCGCGTCGAGCACCCGCTTCACCCGGAAGAGCCGCTCGACGAGGCCGCCGATCACGTCGGCGGGCACGACGAGCTGCACCGGGCGATCGGCCGCGAGATAGCGGCCGCGCAGGATCGTGGCGGCGCGCGTGTCCTCCGGCACGAGGATCGCGGCGGTGACGGGGAAGCCCGCCGGGTCGCCGTGGAAATGCACCGAGCCCACGTTCTCCTCGGTGATCTCGCGATACGCGACGAGCTCGGCCGCGGGCGCGGGGCCGTCCTGCGGCGCGACGTCGTCGTGGCCGTGGCCGATGCCGGCGATCACCCACGCGGTGCGGAGATCGACGAAGACCGCCCGGTCGTCCGCCGTGCCGGTGGGCGCGAGGACGCCGACGACGGGCATCCGGAGCGGGTAGCCGGCCGAGAGGTCGACGAGGCTCTCGGGGTCGGTGGTGATGCGCCCGCCCGGGGCGAGGCCGAGGCGCCGCGCGACCGATGCGCCGAGCACCGCCTCGCCGAGGAGGGCGAGGCCGCGGCCTTCGGCGATGCGGAGCCCGCGCAGGTCGAAATAGTCGAGCGTGGTGCCGACGACGGGGGCCTCGCGGGCGGTGAAGCCGAGATGGAGGGGGATGGCGCTGGCGAGCCCGCTCTCCCACACCGCGTCGACGGCGGCCATGGTGACCGGCTCGGGCGGGTCGGCGCCGAAATGGAGCGCGCCGACGGCGAGGTCGAGCCGGCTGCCGCGGGCGCCGAGGAGGAGCGGCGTCGTCTCGGCGCGCTCGGCGAGCTGGCGCTCGGCGGCGGCGAGCAGCCGCTCGAGCCCGAGCGGGACCGAGAGGATCAGCGCCGTCACGGCGACGAGGACGAGGCTCTTCCGCCAGTGGAAGCCGAGATAGGCGATGGCGAGGCGGACGGCTCTCATGCCGCCTTCCCCGCGCGGAACGCCGCGAAATCGACCACCCGGTCGAAGCGCGGCAGCAGCGCGTGGTCGTGGGTGACGACGAGGAGCGCCGCGCCCTCCTCGCGCGCGCGGTCGAAGAGGAGATCGAGGATCAGCCCCTTGGCCTCGGGGTCGAGATTGCCGGTCGGCTCGTCGGCGAGCACGATCCGCGGCCGGGTGACCAGCGCCCGGCAGATCGCGACGCGCTGGCGCTCGCCCTGGCTGAGGGCGGCGGGCCGCCGGCCGATTAGCGCGCCGATCCCGGCCGCCTCGGCGAGCGCCTCGGCCCGGGCGCGCACCGCGCGGTCGAGCGGAAGGCGGTCGGAGACGAGCACGGGATAGAGGATGTTGTCGCGCGCCGTCAGGTGGTCGAGCAGCTCGAAGCCCTGGAAGACGAAGCCGATGCGCGCGGCGCGGAAGGCCCGGCGCTCGCGGTCCGCCAGCCCGCCGATCGCGACGCCGTCGACCTCGACCGTGCCGGAGGCCGGCGCCTCGATCCCCGCGACGAGGCGGAGGAGCGTGGTCTTGCCGGAGCCCGACGGGCCGACGACCGCGACCCGCTCGGTGCCGCCCAGATCGAACGCCGGCACGCGGAGCCGGAAGCCGCCGGGATAGGCGAAGGCGAGATCGCGCACCCGGATCGCGGGCGTCTCACTCATGCCCGCCCACGGCCTCGCCGGCGCCCGTGCGGTCGACCTCGCGGAGCGCGAAGCCGGTGAGCCGCCACCGCCCCGCGACGGGCGCGAGGGCGAGATCGGCGGCGTAGGCGTTGCCGCGGATGTGGGTGTGGTCGCCGTGGCCGACGCTGCCGACCACCGCCCAGCGCGCCGCGACCGCGATGCCCTCGCCCTCGCGCGCCGCCTCGAGCCGGCCGAGATGCAGCTCGTGCACCGCCTGCGCGGCCGCCTCGAGGCCCGTGGCGACGAGCGCCGCGCGGTGCTCGAGATAGAGCGCCTCGAGCGCGTCGCCGGCCGCGACCTCGGCGAGCGCGTCGTAGACCGCCGCCTCGCCCTCCGCCTCGTAGGCGAGGTAGAGCCGGCCGAGCACCGTGGCGACGAGCGGCGCCGGTTCGGCCGCGGCAGCGGCGGCCGAGAGCGGCACCGGCCCCTCCGGCCCCGGAAAGGTGGCCGACCGGCCCTCGCGCCACGCCGCCGCCAGCGCGAAGAGGCCGAGCATTCCGGCCGCGGCCGCCGCGCCGCCGAGCGCGACGCGCCCCGCCCGCTTGGTCGCCAGCCCGCCGAGGATCGCCGCCACGCCCATGGCCTCAGCCGAAGCGCACCGTGTAGCCCCAGCTGTCGATCCGGTCGGGCAGCGCGTTGAAGGCCATGGTGATGCGCTGCGCGCCCTGGTTCCGCGGCACCTCGTGGAGCATGTAGCTGGGGAACAGGATCATGTCGCCGGGGCTCATCTGCGGCGTCTGCCAGCGCGAGGCGGAGAAGGGCCCCGGCGTCGTCCGCGCGTTCTGGTTGACGAAGGCGAAGTCCGAGCCGCCGAGCGCCTTGTGGAACACGGTGCCCGATCCCGGGTGATGCGGCGTGAGGTAGACGATGCCCGAGACGAAGCTGTTGGCGTGGTTGTGGATCGCCTGGGTGCCGCCGGTCTCGAGCACGTTGACCCAGATCTCCTT
>CAZWDE010000380.1:0-3153 GCA_964632555.1 uncultured Limibaculum sp. | reverse complement strand
GGACGAGGTCGAGGCGCTCGCAGCACTCATGACCTACAAGTGCTCGCTCGTCGAGGTGCCCTTCGGCGGCTCCAAGGGGGGCCTCCGGATCAACCCGCGCGACTGGGACGCCGAGGAGCTCGAGCGGATCACGCGCCGCTTCGCCTACGAGCTCATCAAGCGCGACCTGATCCACCCCTCGCAGAACGTTCCCGCGCCCGACATGGGCACCGGCGAGCGCGAGATGGCCTGGATCGCCGACCAGTACGCGCGCATGCACACGACCGACATCGACGCCCGCGCCTGCGTCACCGGCAAGCCGCGCAACTCGGGCGGCATCGCGGGCCGCGTCGAGGCGACCGGCCGCGGCGTGCAATACGCGCTCCGCGAGTTCTTCCGCCACAAGGAGGACGTCGCGGCGGCCCGGCTCGAGGGCGGGCTCGGGGGCAAGCGGGTGATCGTTCAGGGCCTCGGCAATGTGGGCTACCACGCGGCGAGCTTTCTCGCCGGCGAGGACGGCTGCCGCATCGTCGGGATCGGCGAGCGCGACGGGGCGATCCACGCCGAGACCGGGCTCGACGTCGACGCCGTGCGCGCGCATCTCGCCGAGACCGGCGGGGTCAAGGGCTTCCCGGGCGCCGACTTCCGCGCCGACGGCGCCTCGATCCTCGAGGAGGACTGCGACATCCTCATCCCCGCGGCGCTCGAGGGCGTGATCAATCTCGGAAACGCCCACCGCATCCGCGCGCCGCTGATCATCGAGGCGGCCAACGGGCCCATCACCGCGGGCGCCAACGCGATCCTGCGCGACCGCGGCACGGTGATCATCCCCGACCTCTACGCCAACGCGGGCGGCGTCACGGTCTCCTATTTCGAGTGGGTGAAGAACCTCAGCCACATCCGCTTCGGCCGGATGCAGCGCCGGCAGGAGGAGAGCCGCCACCAGATGCTGATCGACGAGCTCGAGCGGCTGATCGGCAAGCCGGTCTCGGAGGGCTTCCGCGAGCGCTACCTGCGGGGCGCGGACGAGCTCGAGCTCGTGCGCTCGGGGCTCGACGACACGATGCGCGTCGCCTACCAGGCGATGCGCGAGGTCTGGCACGCGCGCAACGACGTGCCCGACCTGCGGACCGCCGGCTTCATCATCGCCATCGACCGGGTGGCGCAGACCTATCAGGCCAAGGGGCTCTGACCCGGCCGCGCGCGGGATCCCCCGAGGTGCGATCTGGGGCCTGCGTCCCGGGCGCGGGCGCTTGCCGGCCGGCCGCCGCTCAGGCCGCCAGCCGGTCGGCGGCGGCGGCGAGGCTCCTGAGCGCGGGCAGCAGCGTCGCCTCGGGCACGGTGAGCGCGACCCGGACATGGCCCGCCGCGGCGGCGCCGAAGCTCTCGCCCGGCATCACGGCGATGCCGTGCTCGGCGAGCGCGCGCTCGGCGAAGGCCCCGCCGGAGAGCCCGGTCGGCCGTATGTCGATCATCAGGTACATGCCGCCATCGGGCGGCGCGAGGCGCCAGCCCCGCCCCGGGCCGAGCGCCGAGAGCGCCGCGACGGCGGCGTCGCGACGGGCGCGGTAGCGCCGGACGACGGCGGCCTCGGCCTCGGGGCTCTCCAGCGCGGCGACCGCGGCCTCCTGCACGAAGCCCGGGAGCCCGTAATTCGTCGCGATGCCGAGATCCCAGATCCGCGCGACCGCGCGCACCGGGCCGATCACCCAGCCGATGCGGAAGCCGGTCATCGCGTGCGACTTCGACAGCGAATTCACCACGAGGGTCCGCGCGGCCATGCCGGGCAGCTCGCGCGGCGAGAGATGCGCGCCCTCCCACACCTGCGTGTCGTAAACCTCGTCGGAGACGAGCCAGAGCCCCCGGCGGTGGCAAAGATCGGCGAGGCCCTCGAGGGCCGCGCGGGAATAGACCGCGCCCGAGGGGTTGTTGGGCGTGTTGATGAGGATGGCCCGCGTGTCGGGCGCGAGCGCCGCCTCGATCGCGGCGGGGTCGGGCGCGAAACCGGTCTCGGCCGGGCAGGCGACCGCGATCGGCCGGCCCGAGACCGCGCGCACCGTCTGTCCGTAGGTCGCGTAATGCGGCTCGAGGAGCACGCAGCTCTCGCCCGGGTCGAGCGCCGCGGCGAGCGCGGCGAAGAGGCCGGCCTGCCCGCCCGCCGTGACCGCGACCTCCTCGGGCCCGGCCGGGACGGCGGAGCGGGCGGTGACGCGGGCGGCGATGGCGCGGCGCAGCGCCTCCGAACCCTCGACCGGCGCGTAGCCCGTGTTGCCCGCCGCGGCGCTCGCCGCCATCGCGTCGAGCACAGAGGCGTGGGGGCCGACGTCGTGGTCGCCGATCGTGAGGTTCACCACCGGCCGGCCGGCGGCGATCAGCTCGCGGGCCTGGTGGTAGATCCCCCATCCGTCGTCGCCGCCCACCACGACCGTTTCGATCCGCCGCGACAGGCGCGGCGGATCGTCGGGCTCGGGCAGGCGCGCGGAGAGGCTCACCCGCCGACCGCGAGGGGCACGAAGCGGAGGTCGCCGCCCGACTGCACGAGCAGCAGCACCGAGCCGCGGCCGGCCTCGCGCGCCTCCTCGACGCGCTCGGCGACCTCGGCGGGATCGGTCACGGGCTCCTGGCCGATCTCGACGATCACGTCGCCCTCCGAGATGCCCTTGTCGGCGGCCGGGCCGCCCGGCTCCACGTCGCTGACCACGACGCCCGTCACGTCGTCGGCAAGGCCGTACTGGGCGCGCACCGAGGCGGTGATCCGCATCACGCTGAGCCCGCCCGCGGCGATCTCGGTCTCCTCGGGCCCGGCGGCCCCGCCCGTGTCGGGCGCGACATTCGCCGCGACCGCCTCCTGGTTCTCGAGCCGGCCGAGCTGGACGAGGACGGTCTCGGTCTTGCCCTTGCGGAACACGACGACGCGCACGCTCTTGCCCACCGGGGTCTCGGCCACCATGCGGGGCAGGTCGCGCATTTCCTCGACCTCCTGCCCGTCGAAGCGCAGGATCACGTCGCCGGGCTGGATCCCGCCTTCCTCGGCGGGGCCCTCGGGGGTCACGCTCGCGACGAGCGCGCCCTTGGGCTCGTCGAGGCCGAGCGCCTCGGAGAGCTCGTCGTTCACCTCCTGGATGCGCACGCCGAGCCAGCCGCGCCGGGTCTCGCCGAACTCGCGAAGCTGCG
>CAZWDE010000379.1:0-3159 GCA_964632555.1 uncultured Limibaculum sp. | reverse complement strand
CGCGCTCCGGCGCGCGGGGGCGGATCCCGGCCCAGCGGCGGCGCACCGGCGCGTCGGCCAGCGCCGGGCAGAGCGCCCGCGCCCGCGCGATCACCGGCTCGAGCCCGTCGTCGGGCCCGTGGCCCCGCCAGTCCCGCTCGGCGGTCGAACCGACGCCGACGCGGCCCGCGCCGTGCCCCACGACATAGAGGCCGCCGCCCGAGAGCAGCGGCGCGTCCGGCGGCAGATCGGCGCCGAGCACCGCCGCCTGCCCCTTCTCGCCGAGCGGCGGCCCGAGCCCGACGAGCGGCAGGCTCCGCCAGCCCGCGGCCACAACGACCGCGCCCGCCGCGATCCGGCCCTCGGCGAAGACCGCGCCGTCGCCCTCGGCGCGCAGGCAGCGCCAGCCCTCGATCCCGCGCGCGCGCCGGCGCACCGCGGCCGCGAGCGCCGCGAGATAGGCGGGCGGGTCGATCCGCGCCGAGACCGTGTCGGCCAGCACGCCGCGAGGGGCCGCGCCGGGCGCGACGATCCGCGCGTCGGGCGCCGGCAGATGCGCGAGGCGGCCGGGGCCCCAGCGCGCCTCGGCGGCCGCGAGCCGCTCCGCCAGCCGCCGCTCGTCGCCCTCGGCCACCGGACGCCAGCGCCCGCAGCGGGCATAGCCGGCCGAGCGCCCGGTCTCGGCCTCGAGCGCCGCGATCTCGGCGGGCAGCGCCTCGAGCGCGGCGAGCTGGAACGCCTTCAGCGGGCTCCACCCCACGGGATCGAAGGGCGCCAGCGCGCCGACCGGCGTGGCGCTCGCCCGGTCCCCGGCGCCGATCGCGCCGGCCTCGGCGAGCGTCACGGTCAATCCCGCTTCGAGGCAGGCGCGGGCGCACCACAGCCCGAACACCCCGGCGCCCACGATCAGCACGTCGCTCGCGGCCATCCGCCCTTGCCTTCTCAAACGTCACTTGCCAAACCGCAGGCTATGTCGGCCGAGCGCACGCAGACCAGCCTCGACTGGCGCGACGGGGACGTCCCCGTGTCGCGGCGCTTCGGCGACCTCTACTATTCGGCCGAGGACGGGCTGGAGGAGACGCGCCACGTGTTTCTCGACGGCAACGACCTCGCCCGGCGCTTCGCGGGGGCGGAGAGCTTCGCGGTGGCCGAGCTCGGTTTCGGCACCGGGCTCTCCTTTCTCGCCGCCTGGGACCGCTGGCTCGAGCTGGCGGACCCCGGCGCCCGCCTCGTGTTCACCTCCTTCGAGATCGAGCCGCTCCCGCGGGCCGAGATGGCGCGCGCGCTCGGGCGCTGGCCCGAGCTCGGCCGGCGCGCCGAGGCGCTGCTGTCGGCCTGGCGCGGCGGCGGCCCGGGCGAGCTCGAGCGGGCGCGGCTCGAGGTGGTGTTGGGCGACGCGCGCCGCACGCTGCCGCGCTGGGCGGGCCGCGCCGAGGCGTGGTTCCTCGACGGCTTCGCGCCGTCGCGCAACCCCGAGCTCTGGGAGCCCGCCCTGATGCGCGAGGTCTTCGCCCACACGGCGCCGGGCGGCAGCTTCGCGACCTATTCGGCCGCCGGGGCGGTGCGCCGCGCGCTGTCGGCCGCCGGGTTCCGCGTGCTGAAGCGCCCGGGCTTCGGCACCAAGCGCGACATGACCATGGGCCATCGGCCCGCCGATGCCGCCTGAGCCGCCGGAAAGCCCAGCGATTTGCCGCATATGCCCCGCTAATCGGTCGAAAATGCCGTGGATCCTCAATATCTTGGGTTTACACCTTGTTAACGGCGCAAATGCATGGTGTCGGCATAGAGCGACACCAAGAGCAAGCAGAGGGCGAGATGGCGGAGAAGCAGGGTTCGCAGGACGTGTCCCGGCGCATGGACGAGGCGCTTGCGCTGATCCGCCTGCCCCTCGAGAACCTCGAGTTCACGCTCGAGCAATATCTGATGCAGAACGGCTGCCGGCTCGACACCGACACGCGGCTGCTTCTCGCCGGGGTGCGGGACTGCGTGGCCCAGGTGGCCGTCTCCACCCGCCGTCTCGAGCGCGCCCGCGACGCGGCCGAGGAGAGGGCCCGCGCCGCCTGACCCGCCGGGCCGGCGCCGCCCGGCGCGCGGGGCGCCGATGAGCCGCCCGATCCTGCTCGGCGTCGACACCGGCGGCACCTTCACCGACGCCGTGCTGATCGACGCCGCCGCGCCGGCCGGGCCCTCCGCCGTCCTCGCCAAGGCCAAGCGGCGGACCACCCACGACGATCTCGCAACCGGCATCCGCGGCGCGGTCGCGGCGGCGCTCGCGCACCCCGCCGCGCGCGCCGCCGGCATCCGGCCGGGCGACGTCGCGCTGGTCTCGCTTTCCACCACCCTCGCGACCAACGCCCTCGTCGAGGGCCACGGCCGGCCCGCGGCGCTCGTCGCCATCGGCTTCGACCCGGCCGACACCGCGCGCGCCGGCCTCGTCGAGGCGCTCGGGCCCGACCCGCTGATCGCCGTCGCGGGCGGGCACGACGCGATGGGCGGCGAGCGCGCGCCGCTCGATCTCGCGGCGCTCGGCGCGGCGCTCGACCGGCTGCCGAGGGGGATCGAGGCCGTCGCCGTCTGCGGCCATTTCGCCGTGCGGAACCCCGCGCACGAGGAGGCCGCGCGCGCCGCGATCCGCGACCGGACGGGCCTGCCGGTCACCTGCTCGCACCGGCTGACGCCGCGGGTCGGCGGGCCACGGCGCGCGCTGACCGCGCTGCTCAACGCGCGGCTGACCGCGCTGATCGACCGGCTGCTCGAGGCGAGCGAGGGGCTCCTCGCCGAGGCCGGGATCCGCGCGCCGCTCATGGTGGTGCGGGGCGACGGCGCGCTGGTGGCGGCGGCGCACGCCCGCGAGCGCCCGGTGGAGACGATCCTCTCGGGGCCGGCCGCCAGCCTCGTGGGCGCGGCCTGGCTGACCGGGCTCGACACCGCGCTCGTCGCCGATATCGGCGGGACGACGACCGACATCGCCGTGCTCCGCGGCGGCCGGCCCGCGATCGACCCGGACGGCGCGGAGGTGGGCGGGCACCGGACGCTCGTCGAGGCGGTGGCCATGCGCACCCACGGGCTCGGCGGCGACAGCGCGGTCGGGCTCGACGCCGAGGGCGGCCTCGTGCTCGGGCCGCGGCGCGCGATCCCGGTCGGGGTGCTGGCGGAGGCCTGGCCCGGGCCGGTGACGGC
>CAZWDE010000378.1:1550-3208 GCA_964632555.1 uncultured Limibaculum sp. | reverse complement strand
CGGAGATCATCTTCTTCGACGAGCCGACGACCGGGCTCGACCCGATCATGGCCGACGTGATCAACGATCTCATCCGCGAGATCGTGGTCGAGATGGGCGCGACGGCGCTGACGATCACCCACGACATGGGGAGCGTGCGCAAGATCGCCGACCGGGTCGCGATGCTGCACGAGGGCGTGATCCAGTGGGAGGGCCCGGTCGGCGAGATCGACCGCTCCGGCAACCCCTATGTCCACCAGTTCGTCAACGGCCTCGCCGAGGGCCCCATCGCCGCGGTACGGTGAGGCGCCACGCAGTCGGGCGCGAGGAGCCAGGACATGTCGGAGACGGAGACCCCAGCCGGGCCCGGGCCATCGGTCGACCACTACGTGACGGCGCGGCTCGACGACCAGATCAAATATTTCGAGAAGGCGGCCGGCCGCGAACAGCGGCGCGGCAAGGACTGGCAGAACCTGCTGATCGCCATGTCCGCGGTGACGCCGCTGCTCATCGGGCTCGCCGAGATCGTGGAGACGCGCGAGGACCTGCTCCGGGGGCTGGCGCTCCTCACCTCCGCGCTCGCCGCCATCGCGACAAGCATCATGGCGACCCGGCGCTATTGGGAAAACGGCGTCGTCTACCGCGCGCGCGAGGAGGCGCTGAAGCGGGAGAAATGGCTCTGGCAGCAGAAGGTCGGCCCCTATGCCGAGGCGGGCGTCGATCCCGACGCCGCGCTGGTCGAGCGTGTCGAGGACATCATCGCGGCGGACGTGCAGGACTGGTCGGGGCGGATGCGCGAGGCGTCGCTGACCGCCCGGCGCGCCGCGGCGCCGGCCTCGGACTGATCGGCCGCCCTTGCGGACCCGGCCGGCCGGCGCGCGCCCGCTCGCCGCGATCCTCGCCACCGGCGTCAACCTTGCGCTGCTCGGGCTCTGGCCGGTGGCGTGGTGGGCGCCGCTCGCCGAGGCCGGGATCCTGCCCTGGTTCGGCGGGCGCGAGATCTCGGTTATCGGCGCGGTGCGCACGCTCTGGGCACGCGACCCGGCCCTCGCCACGCTCGTCGCGGCGCTCGGGATGGTCTTCCCCTATGCCAAGACGGTGGCGCTCGCCGCGCTCCAGCTCGGCCTGATCGGCCCGCGCGCGTTGCCGGTGCTCGCGGCGCTCGCCAAGCTGGCGATGGCCGATGTCTTTCTCGTCGCGCTCTACATCGTGGTGGCGAAGGGCACGGGGCTCGGCTATGTCGCGCCCGCCTGGGGGCTCTGGCTCTTCACCCTCTGCGCGCTGGCCGGCCTCTTCGCCGCCCGCGCCCCGCGGGGCGGCTAGCCGCCGGCCCGCCGCAGCGCCTCGGCGCGCGCATTGGCCGGCCCGGCGACGGCGCCGAAGACCGTGCGGACGAACCACGGCAATCGGTTGTGGACCACGGCGTCGCTCTCGAGGAAGGCGTCGATGTCCGCGAAGAGGCTCCAGATGCGGCCCCGGAGCGCGGGGACGAACTGCGACCAGCCCGGAAAGACGTCGCTGGCGGCTGCGCGGGTGGCCCAGCCGGCCGGCCGGCCCTCGGCCGCGAGCCGCGCCGTGGCGGCGCGGACGAGGGGGCGGTCGACGACGTGGCTGTCGAAGCCGATCCACGCGCCGCCGAGCCGAAGCTCGACGAAGGCATGGTCGACCCGCTCGGTGCC
>CAZWDE010000378.1:0-1450 GCA_964632555.1 uncultured Limibaculum sp. | reverse complement strand
CCCCAGCCGAACGCGATCCCGTCGCGCACCCGGTCGTGCAGCCGCCCTGCAAGGCCTTCGGCCGTGCGCGCCTCGGCGGCCGCCGCGCGGCCGAGCCCGGCCATCGCCAGGGGGATCCCGCCGAGGGCGGCCCGCCGCGTGATCCCGTCATCCGTCACCGCTTGCTCCCGTCGCCCGGCCGTCCTACGCACGAGCGCGCGTCGCGGTTCATCGCGGCGGCGCGAGCCGGAGGGCGGGCCGATGCAGTCGATCCTGATGATCACGGGCGTCTTCGCCGGCATCGCGGTGTGCATGGCGACGCTTTACTCGGCCTCCCAGGCGATGCTGCGGGAGGGGCGCCGGCGCCTCGCGCATGTCGCGGCCGTGGTGGCGATGCTCGCGGTGATGGGCGCGCTGCTCGAGCGCGAGGTCGGGATCGCGCGGGCGCTCGCCCTGCCGCTGCTCGGCGTCGCGATCTGGGCCTTCGTGGTGGAGGAGGGGTGGTACCGGCTCTTCCCCGCGCTGATGCAGCTTTTCGCGATTGTCCTGCTCGCCGGGGCCGTGGCGCTGACGCCTCTCTGACGGCGCCTCCTCGAGGCCCTCCGGCCTCTCCTCGGCGCCCGCGAGGGCGCGCCGGCACGGACGGCCCGCGCCCTCCGGGCGCAAGAGCCGCGCGATGAGAGGCCGGAGGGCCTCGAAGAGCGGCCCCGGCCCGCTTGCCGTGCGGCCCGCGATCTGATTCTCTCCGGCGACCGAGCGGAGAGCCCATGGCCAAGCAGAGCCTCGCCTATGTCTGTCGCGACTGCGGCGCCGTCCACGGCAAGTGGGCCGGCCAGTGCGCGGGCTGCGGGGCGTGGAACGCGCTCGACGCCGAAGGCGCCGCCCCGCCGAGGGCGCTCGGGCCGAAGCGCGGGCGCGTCGTGCCGCTCGTGCCGCTCGACGCCGGCTCGGCGCCGCCCGCCCGCGCGCGCTCGGGGCTGGCCGAGCTCGACCGGGTGCTCGGCGGCGGGCTCGTGCCCGGCTCGGCGATCCTTGTCGGGGGCGATCCGGGCATCGGGAAATCCACGCTGCTGCTGCAGGCCGCCGCCGCGCATGCGCGCGCGGGGCTGCCGGCCGTCTATGTCTCCGGCGAGGAGGCGGCGGCGCAGATCGGGATGCGCGCGGAGCGGCTCGGCCTCGCCTCCGCCCCGGTTCGGCTCGCGGCCGAGACGGGCCTGCGCGACGTTCTGGCGACGCTCGAGGCGGCGCGGCCGGGCCTCGTGGTCGTCGACTCGATCCAGACCATGTGGGCCGACCATGTCGACGCCGCGCCGGGCTCGGTGGCGCAGGTGCGCGCGGCCGCCCACGAGCTGACCGCCTTCGCCAAGCGGCGCGGGGCGGCGGTGATCCTCGTCGGCCACGTCACCAAGGAGGGGCAGATCGCCGGCCCCCGCGTCGTCGAGCACATGGTCGACACGGTGCTCTATTTCGA
>CAZWDE010000377.1:0-3219 GCA_964632555.1 uncultured Limibaculum sp. | reverse complement strand
GGGGCGCCGGCGCTTGACCGGGGCGCCGGGATTGGCTAGCCGGGCATCAGGCGGGCATGGTGTAATGGTAGCGCCCCAGCCTTCCAAGCTGGTCGTGCGGGTTCGATTCCCGCTGCCCGCTCCACCCCCCTAAAGTCGCGTGCGCTGGGCGAGCCAGATCCCGCCGAGGACGAGCCCGAGCGCGAGCGCGTGGTAGCCCGCGAAGCGCTGGCCGAGCAGACCGATTGCGAGGATCGCGGCGAAGACCGGCACGAGGTTGGCGTAGACGGCCGCGCGGCCGGGGCCGATCAGGTCGACGCCCCTCAGGAAGAAGAGCTGCGCGAGGCCCGAGGGGAAGACCGCCACGTAGAGCGTGATCGCCCAGCCCTCGAGGCTCGGCCAGGGCGGGGCCGCGATCGCCGCCTCGGCGAGCGCGAAGGGCAGCGAGGTGAGCGCCGCGACCGCCGACATGGCCGTGAAGAGCACCCGCCCCGGCACCGCCGGGCGGGCCTGCAGCCCCGTGGTGTAGGCGGCGTAGCAGAGGCAGGCGATCAGCATCAGCCCGTCGCCCGGCCCGACGCCGGCCGCGAGCAGCCGCGACGGGACCCCCTCGGTCGCGACGAGCACGACGCCGGTGATCGTCGCGGCGACGCCCACGCCCTGCACCGCGCCGATGCGGGTGCGGAACACGGCGTAGGACAGCAGCAGCACGAAGACCGGGATCGCGCCCTGCAGGATGCCGATGTTGACCGCCGTGGTCTCGAGCGAGGCGAGGTAGAAGAGCCCGTTGAAGGTGGTGAAGCCGATCACGGCGAGCCCGACGATCGGCCAGAGCTTCGCCCGCAGCACCGCCCGGTGGGCCCGCACCTCGTGCCCGTAGAGCCAGAGCAGCGCCGCCGAGACGAGCACCCAGCGCAGCAGCACGAGCTGGAACGGCGCGATCTCGCCCCTCGCGAGCTGCCCCGCGATCGCGTTGCCCGCCCAGAAGAGCGTGGTGAGCACGAGGAGCGCCGACGGGGTGTCGTAGAGGGCCCTGACGGCGCGCTGGTACATGGGCAGTCCTCCGGGCGCGGGCGGGCGCGCCCGGATCAGAAATGGAGCGAGATGTCCGTGTGGCTCGCCCGGCAGGCCGCGACGTCGAGCGCCTGCTCGCGGCTGAGACGGGGCTGCCCGCGGAGCCCGATGGTGTCGCGGATCGCGGCCTCGTAGCTCTCGAGCTGCGGCAGCACCTGCTCGGCCGCCCGGCGGCGCCAGGCGAGCTCCTCCTCGAAGGCCGCGCGGGCCGCCACGAGATGCTCGCGGATCTCGGCGGCGTCGGGCTCGGGGTCGCGGTAGGGCCGGCGGGCGTCGCGCAGCGCGTCGGTGATCGCGTCGCCGGCCTCGACGTCGCGGAAGGCCGAGGGCAGGTCGTCGATCGCCTCCTCCGCCGCCGCGGGGCCCTCGGCGTCGAGCTCCGCGATCGCCGCCTCGAGCCGCTCGCCGGCGGCCGGCATCTGCTCGGTGAGCCGGAGGCGATCCATCACCTCGACGATGGGTTCGTAGGCGTCGTCGGCCGAGCGCCGATAGGCGCGGCGGGCGTTCGTCTCGGCGCGGAGCAGCGCCTGGAAGGCCCGGTGACGTTCCTCCCAGTCGGCCGGGATCGCCGCCTCGAGCGCCTCGCGTTCGGCCCGGAGCTCCTCGATGCGCGCCTCGAGCTCGGGCGCGCGCTCGGGGTCGGGGTTTTCCACGAAGCGGAGCCCGTCGAGCGTGTCCTCGGTCTCCTCGATCTCCTGATCGATCTTGCGGATCTCGCGCTCGATCCGGCGCACCTCCTCGTGCAGCGGGCGGTAGTCCGGGGTCGCGGCCTCGACCTCGGCCTCGGCGGCGGCGATCTCGTCGAGATGGGCGAACACCGACTCGGCCTCGTCGAACGCCTCGGTCAGATCGTCGCGCATGTCCCCGGGCAGGCCCGAGAGGTCGATCGCCCGGGCGCGCTCGATGGCGGCGCGGAGCTCGTCCTCCCGCGCGCGGTACTCGTCGAAGAGATACTCCTCGACGCAGGACTGGAGCAGCGGGTTGACCGGGGGCGGCGCGGTCTCGGCGAGAAGCGAGATCCGGCTGGGCAGGTAGTTCACCAGCGGCGGCGTGATGCCGACGATGCCGAGCGCGATCAGCTGCAGCCCGATGAAGGGGACGACGCCCTTGTAGATCGAGGTCGTCCGCACCGCCGCCGGCGCCACGCCCCTCAGGTAGAAGAGCGCGAAGCCGAAGGGCGGCGTGAGGAACGAGGTCTGGATGTTCAGCCCGATCATCACGCCGAGCCACACCGCGGTGACGTTGGCGCCCGGGTCCATCAGGAGGATGGGCGCGACGATCGGCACGACCACGACCGCGATCTCGATGAAGTCGAGGAAGAAGCCGAGCAGGAAGATCACCGCCATCACGATGACGAACTGGGTCCAGAACCCGCCCGGCAGCGTCGTGAGGAAGTCGCGCACCAGCTCCTCGCCGCCGAAGGCGCGGAACGCCGCGGTCAGCATCGCGGCGCCGAGCAGGATGATGAAGACGAGGCTGGTGGTCTTGGCCGTGTCGAGCATCACGCCGTTCAGCGTGTCGTCGATCCGGAAGGTGCGGAGCAGCGACCAGAGCACGGCCACGGCGAAGACGCCGGTGGCGATGCTGGCATAGAGCAGCCCCTCCTCCTGCTCGGGCGTCTGGATGTTCTTGACGTTGACGTCGTAGGTCGAGGTCACCCAGGCGATCGCGATGAGCGACGCGACGGCGATGGCGGCGGGGATGAAGGCGTCCCAGTGGCCGGCGCGGAGCCGGTAGCCCGCCATGATCGTCGCCCCGATCGCCCCGATCGCGCCCGCCTGGTTCACCGTCGCGACGCCCGCGATGATCGAGCCGAGCACCGCGAAGATCAGGGCGAGCGGCGGCACGAGGATGATGATCACCTTGGCGACGAGCCGCCGGTCGAACTTGCCCTCGAACGGCACCGACGGCGCGAAGGTCGGCCGGATCAGCGCCACCACGAGGATGTAGAGCATGAAGAGCAGCACCAGCACGACGCCGGGCACGAGCGCGCCCATGAACATGTCGCCCGCGCTGGTCGAGGTGACGGCGAACTCCGACGGCATGGAGAGCTCGCCCGTCGCGGCCTTGTAGAGATTGCTCCGCTGGGTGCCCGCCTGGTCGACGGCGCTGGCGAGCTGGTCGGCGAGGATGATCAGCACGATCGAGGGCGGGATGATCTGGCCG
>CAZWDE010000376.1:0-3247 GCA_964632555.1 uncultured Limibaculum sp. | reverse complement strand
CTCAGCGGGGTTCGGGGCCCGCCTCGACGGCCTCGGCCTCCTCGGCCGCCTCGTGCGCGGCGGCGCCGACGGCGCGCTTCTGCGCCTCGGTCAGCTGGGCGGGGTCGACCGTCCCGCCCTCGCCCGCGTCGATCTTCACGCGGACCTCCTTGCGGGCGAACTGGATGCCGGCCTCCTCGAAGGCCTGCTGCACCCGCGCGTAGATCTCCTTCCGGAGCGTCCACTGCCGGCCCGGCTTGGCCATGAACTTGCCGCGCACCACCATGCCCACGTCGTTGACCTCGAGCACGCCCTGGCTCTTGAAGGGCTGCAGGAAATCGTCCGCGAAGGCGGGGTCGGCGGCCATGTCCTTGCCGATCTGCTTGAACAGCCGCTTCACCTTCATCAGGTCGGTGTTGAAGGGCACCGTGAAGCGGAGCTTCATGATCACCCAGTCGCGCGAATAGTTGGTCAGCTTGGGGATCTGGCCGAACGGGATGGTGTGCACCGGCCCCTCGTGGTGGCGGAGCCGGAGCGAGCGGATCGAGATCGCCTCGACCGTGCCGAAGGTGCCCTCGACCTCGACATACTCGCCGGTGCGGAAGGCATCGTCGATCAGGAAGAAGATCCCCGAGACGATGTCGCCCACGAGCGTCTGCGCGCCGAAGCCGATGGCGAGGCCGACGATGCCGGCGCCGGCGAGGAGCGGGGTGGTGTCGATCCCGAGCGAGCCGAGGGCGGTCAGCACGGTGACCGTCAGGATCGCCCCCTGCAGCGCGAGGCTGACGAGCGGCAGGACCGTCGCGAGCCGGGAGCCGCCGACGCCGCCGCCCTCGCCGCCGCCCGGCTCCTCGGCGTCGACCGCGGGGGCCTTCTCGCGCGCGAGCATGCCGTTGATGCGGATGCGCACGATCTCGGTCAGGATGTAGCCGATGCCGAGGATGAGGCCCGCCTCGATCAGCCGCCCGGCGAGCTGCGCGCCGATCCCCATGCCGGCCATGTCGACGATGCGGAAATTCCAGATGCGGGTGAGCACGAAGATCACCGCGAAGGCGATGATCACCCGGCCGACGCGCACATAGCTGCGCCGGGTCTCGCGGAAGGCCCGCTCGGCGATCTCCCCCTCGCCCTCCTCGGGCGGCGCCACGCGGTAGACGAGGGCGCGGACCACCCGGTCGGCCGCCGGCGCGAACATCAGGATCAGGAGCGTGAGCGGCATCCGCCCGTCGAGCAGGTTGAAGAGACCGAGCCCGCTGAAGATCACCGTGAGCGCCCAGACGAGCACGACGAGCCCCATGGCGAGCCAGGGATAGGCCTCGGCCACCGCCCGCTCGCCGGAGGTCGGCTCGCCCACCTCGCCGATCAGCGACTGCGTCAGCCCGTGGCGCGCCCGCGCGATCACGAAGAGCAGCCAGCCATAGAGCAGCAGGTTCATCCAGAAGCCGAACTGCAGCGCCGCCAGGTCGACGCCGTGCCCGCCGAGGAAGCTCAGCAGATAGCCCCGGAACCCGGCGATCCCCGCGAAGACGACGAGGCTCCGCTGCAGGAAGCGCGCGGTCGCGTCGTCCATGTGGATGAGTCGCATCTCCGGCTCGCCGGGCGCGAGCAGCAGGCGCGTGACGGCGGACATCACGACGATGGCGAGGATCGGCCCCTTCCACAGGAACCAGAGCACCAGATAGTCGCTCGGCCGGGGTTCCGGCGGGCTCGGCAGCAGCAGCAGGTTGATCGCGAGGTAGAACGCGCCGAGGAAGGCGGCCACCGCCGCCGCGTCGATCCCGGCGCGGGCGAGGAGCGCCAGCGTCTCCTGCCCGAGGCTCGCCTCCTCGCCGAGACGGGTGCGCGCCCGCGCCGGCCCGAGCGCCGCGCGCACGAGGCGCCGCGCCGCCCAGGAGACGGCGAGCGCGAGCGCGAGGACCCCGAGCACCCAGAGCGTGCCCTCGAGGTCGCGCTGCACGTGGAAGCGCCCGAGCGCCTCGGCCCAGCCGCCGGCGAGGTTGGGCGCGAGATCGACGGCGAGCCCGACGGCCTCGGCGAAGCCGACCCCGGCGTCCTCGACGCTTTCGCCGAGCGCCAGCAGCGGGTTGGTGCGCGGCTCCTCCGAGGCCTCGGCGTCGAGCCGCCGGAGCAGCAGCGCGCGCACCTCCTCGTCGGAGAGCCGCGAGACCATCTCGCGGACCGCTTCGGGCGAATCGAGCGCACGCCCGACCTCGGGCGGGTCGGGGGCGGCGGCGGCGCTCCCCGGCACGGCCTGGCCGAGCGCGACCCGGGGCGCGAGGGCGAGGGCCGCCAGCGCGAGACCCATCCATACGATCCTGGCGAGCATCCGCGGTCCTCCCGGGCGGCGAGCGACGGTGCCGGCCAGCTTAGCCCGGCGCGGGGGCGCGGCGGAAGCGCCGCGCTCTCGGCGGCCTGACGCAGCCGTGAAGCCGCGCAACCGGACGTGAGTTGCGCGACGCTGCGGCAGCGATATCAGATGTGCGCGAGCGGCGGAGCGCCCCGCGGCCGCCCGCGACGCCACCCGGAGGAAGGATACAATCGGATGATCAGGACGTTCATGCTCGCCGCCCTCGTGGGCCTCGGCCTTTCCGGCCCGGCCCTCGCCGGCCCGCAATATGTCGACGAGACGGGCTATGCCGTCAGCGGCTACGACGTGGTCGCGTATTTCTCGCTGGAGCAGGCGCCGGTCGGCGAGCCGCAGCCGCCGGCGGTGCCGGGCCGGGCCGACATCACCGCGGAGTGGAACGGCGCGACCTGGGCCTTCGCGACCGAGGAGAACCGCGACCGCTTCCTCGCCGACCCCGAGGCGTACGCGCCGCAATACGACGGCCACTGCGCCTACGGCGTCGCCCAGGGCGGCAAGGTGCCGGCCAACCCGAATCTCTGGCGCATCGTCGACGGCAAGCTCTATCTCAACATCACGCCCAACGTCGTCGGCTTCTGGGAGGCGGACATTCCCGGCCAGATCGCGACCGCCGAGACCAAGTGGGAGGACCTCGCGAGCGCCGAGGCGTCCGACCGTCGCTGGACCGCGATCAAGGCCAACGACGGCACCTACACCGCCATCGCCCCGATCACGAACTGACCGCCACCACCAGGAAAGGGAGACGACCCATGAGCAAGCCCGCCCAGATCACCGGCGCCGTTCTCGCCTCGGCGATCGCCGCCGCGCTCGGCACCGCCGCGACCACCCCGGCCGAGGCGCAGGCCAAGGAGAAGTGCTTCGGCATCTCGCTCGCCGGGCAGAACGACTGCGCCGCCGGCCCCG
>CAZWDE010000375.1:0-3265 GCA_964632555.1 uncultured Limibaculum sp. | reverse complement strand
GAAAGAGATCACGGTCGCCGCGAAAATGGGCGATCCCGACCCCGACAAGAACCCGCGGCTGCGCCTCGCCGTGCGCGAAGCCAAGGCGAACTCGATGCCGAAGGACAATATCGAGCGCGCCATCAAAAAGTCTCAGGGCGGCGACGCCGACACCTATGAGGAGATCCGCTACGAGGGCTACGGGCCGGGCGGCGTCGCGATGATCGTCGAGGCGCTGACCGACAACCGCAACCGAACGGCCTCGAACGTGCGCTCGACCTTCTCGAAGCACGGCGGCAATCTCGGGGAGACCGGATCGGTCGGCTTCATGTTCGACCGCAAGGGCCAGATCGTCTACCCGGCGGGGGCGGGCGATGCCGAGCGGGTGATGGAGGCCGCGATCGAGGCGGGCGCCGAGGACGTCGAGAGCTCGGAGGAGGGCCACGTGATCTGGACCGGGGCGAGCGATCTCGCCGAGGTCTCGACCGCGCTCGAGGCCGCGCTCGGCGAGGCGGAGCAGACGCGCCTCGTCTGGAAGCCGCAGACGCTGACCCCGGTCGACGAAACCACCGGCGCCACGCTCATGAAGCTGATGGCCGCGCTCGAGGACGACGACGACGTCCAGACCGTCACGGCCAATTTCGACATGACCGACGAGGTGATGGAGCGCCTCGCCTCCTGAGACCTCCGTATGCGGGGCGACGCCCCGGGCTCAGCGCCGCCCGACGGACGGCCGGCGCAGCAGACGTCCGTCGATCGCGGCGAGGCCGGCGCCGATCAGGGCCATCCCGGCGACATGCCCGGCCTCGAGACGCTCGCCGAGCACCAGCACGCCGAGACCGACCGCCGAGACCGGCACGAGGAAGGTGACGAGGAGCAGGTTGGTCGCGCCCGCGCGCCGCAGGATCTCGAAATAGAGGATGTAGGCGACGGCGGTCGACAGCAGCGCGAGGCCCCCGATGGCGAGCCATGTGGCGGGCCCGGGCGCCGCGAGGGTCCACGGGCGCTCCAGCGCCAGCGCGAGCGGCGCGAGGAGCAGCGTCGAGGCCGTCACCTGCCCGGCGGCGACGACCACCGGCTCGACGCCGAGGCGGCGAAACCGCCGCCCGAAGACGCCCGCCACCGCGTAGGACGCGGCCGCCCCCAGCACCGCGACCTGCGCGAGCGCGTCACCGCCGAGGCCCGAGAGCGCGTCGGGGCCGATCATCGCCACGACGCCCGCGAACCCGATCGCCACCCCGGCGAGCTTGCGTGCGCTCATCCGCTCGTCGGCGAGGAGGAGCCCCGCCACCACCACGGTGAAGAGCGGCGTCGTCGCGTTGAGGATGGCGGCGAGCCCGGACGCGATGGTCTGCTGGCCCCAGACGATCAGCCCGAACGGCACGGCGTTGTTCGTCAGCCCCATGCCGAGGAAGGCGAGCCACACGCCCGCGCGGCGCGGCACCGGCCGCCCGAGCGCCGCCACGAGGCCCCAGAGCGCGATCGCCGCGAGACCGACCCGCAGCGCGACGATCGTGAGCGTCGGCAGATCGCGGAGCGCGAGCTCGACGAAGAAGAACGAGCCGCCCCAGAGGAGCGAGAGACCGAGCAGCATGGCCCATTCCGCCGGCCCCATCACCGCGCGTATGCCCGGCCCCGCGGGCCGCGCCGATCCCTCCGATGCTCCGGTCATCCGGCCCCCTCCGCGGCGACGCTCGCTCCGACGCTAGAGGGGCCGGGCCCGCGCGACGACCCGGAACCTGCTCGGCCCGGCCGGGGCGCCGACCGATCGGCGCGCGGTCAGGCGGGGGGGCGGCCCGGCGGCGTGGCCGGGACGAGACGCCCGCCCTCGCGGAACGGCGCGACCGAGCGGGCGAGGCCGGTGCGGTCGTCGGTCTCGACGAGGACGCCCGAGAGCGTCGCCTCGCCCATCGCGGGCTCGAAGCGCCCGGCCCCCATGCCGGTGACGAAGCGCTTCATCGGCTCGGTCTTCTCCATGCCGATCACGCTGTCGTAGTCGCCGCACATGCCGGCGTCGGACTGGTAGGCGGTGCCGCGCCCGAGGATCTGCGCATCGGCCGTGGGGACATGGGTGTGGGTGCCGACGACGAGCGAGGCGCGGCCGTCGCACCAGTGCCCCATCGCCATCTTCTCCGACGTCGCCTCGGCGTGGATCTCGACGACCGCCGCGTCGACCCCCGCCCCGGGCGCGAGCGGATGCGCCCGCAGCACCGCGTCGACCGCCGAGAACGGGTCGTCGAAGGGCCGGTTCATGAAGACCCGACCGAGGGCCACCGCCACCAGAAGACGCCGCCCGCGCGCGACCTCGATCACCGCATGGCCGCGGCCGGGCGCGGCGGGGGCGTAGTTGAGCGGGCGCAGGATGCGCGGCGCGCCGCCGATGTGGGAGAGCATCTCCTTCTGGTCGAAGGCGTGGTCGCCGAGCGTCACGAGATCGGCGCCGGCCTCGAGCAGATCGCCCGCGATCTGCGCGTTGAGCCCGTAGCCCGAGGCCGCGTTCTCCGCGTTCACGATCGCCGCGTCGAGCTTGAGGCGCGTGCGCAGCCCGGGCAGCGCCGCCGCGACCGCGCCGCGCCCGGACCGGCCCACCACATCGCCGAGGAAGAGGATCCGCATGGCCCCGCTTTAGGGCGCGCCGGCCGCGCACCGCAAGTCCCGCGCGCGGGAACCGCGCTTTCGACAAACGCGTCTGATAGTATCGGGATATCGCGGAAAGCGAACACGGCGGCTTGCGCTCGCCCCGGTCGGCTGGCAGAGGGTTCGCAACGGCACTCGCGCGGGGCGCGTGCGGCGGAGCGTCGGTCGAAGGGGCCCGTCGGCGGGCGGCCGGTGAGCGACACGGGCGGCAGGCCCGGTGGGAGGACATGGAGGGAACCCGATGAGAGCCGTGCATATCGGACTGAGCGCGTCCCTGCTCCTCGCGGCGTCGGTCTCGGTGGCGGCGGCCCAGTCGGCCGTGCAGCCGGTGCCGCTGCCGGCGCCGCCGTCGAGCCTCGCGGCGCTGCAGGACCAGATCCGCTCCGTCGTGGGCCGGGCGCTCGAGGACGGGCGCTCGGCGGAGTACATCGACGGGCTGGTCAACGAGGCGGCGCTCGAGGGCAAGCTGTTCGTGCCGGAGGACTACCGCCGCGCGGACGGCACGGTCGACACGCCCCGGCTGCTCGCGCTGCTCGATCTGCCGGCCGGCGCGGAGGCCCCGATCGGCCGCGCCGCCGCGGCGCCGGCGCCCGCCGCGCCCCCGGCCAACGGGAGCGCGGGCCAGCCGCTGCCGATCGCCCCGGAGGTC
>CAZWDE010000374.1:0-3280 GCA_964632555.1 uncultured Limibaculum sp. | reverse complement strand
CGGGCGGCTTCGTCTTCTACACGAATTTCGAGAGCGCCAAGGGGCGCGAGCTCGCCACGACGCCGAAGGCCGCGATGTGCCTGCACTGGAAATCGCTCCGCCGCCAGCTCCGCCTCCGCGGCCCGGTCGAGCGCGTCGCCGACGCGCAGGCCGACGCCTATTACGAGAGCCGCGCCTACAAGAGCCGCATCGGCGCCTGGGCCTCGGCGCAGTCGCGGCCGCTGTCGGGCCGCACGGCGCTGATGGCCGAGGTGGCGCGCTACGCCGCGCGCTATCCCGCGCAGCCGCCGCGCCCGCCGCACTGGGGCGGGTTCCGGCTGCGGCCCGTGGAGATCGAGTTCTGGGCCGACGGCGCGTTCCGCCTGCACGACCGGTTCCGCTGGACCCGCGCCGCGCCGGACGCGGCCGGGTGGGAGGTGCGGCGCCTCCATCCCTGACCGGCCGGTCGCGCGCCCGTGCGCCCTGCGGCTCGGCGGATCACTCTGCGGCGAGCCGCGGTCGGAGGCGCGCCGGCGCCCACCATATGCCCGCCGGGAGGACGCGGGACATGGCGGCGTATCGGGTGCCCGACGGGCAGGCGGTGATCTTCGACGCGGTCCGGCTGCTCGCGACCGCGGCCGTGTTCCTCGGCCACGCGACCAAGCCCGACACGCTCTTCGACGTCGACGTCGCGCTGCTCGGGCGCGCCACCATCCCCGTGTTCCTCATGCTGAGCGGCTATCTCACCGCGGCCGCGATGGCGCGCGGCGGCGTCTTCTGGCGCCGGGCGGCGCGGCGTTATCTCGGGCTCTGGTTCGTCGTGGTGCCGGCGATCCCGATCCTGCTGGCCGCGGATCTCTGGCTGATCGCGCAGGGCTCGGTGATCCTCGAGGACGCCAAGTTCGACGCCGATCTCTCGCCCGGCGCGGTGCTGCGCGAAGCGGTGCAGGCGCTCACCTACAGCGGCGAGTACTGGCGGCTCGACGCGGTGGGGCAGGGGCTCTTCGGCAACCAGGCGTTCTGGACCGTGGAGTACATCATGGCCTACTCGGTCGTGACGGCGGCGCTCTACCTCCTCGAGGGATCGCGGCGGATCGCGGTGGTGGCGCTCGCGGCGCTCGTCGCCGGGCCGACCGTGGTGCTGCTCTCGCCGCTCTGGTTCGCGGGCGTCGCGGCCTTCGAGATCCACCGACGCTGCGCCGCGGCGGCCGAGGCCGAGCGCGCCGGGCAGCCCGCGCCCGCCTGGGCCGTCCATCTCCGCCGACGCGCGGCGGCGATCGCGGCGGCGGGGCTCGCGGTCGTCATCGCCGTCGAGATCACCGGGGTCGGCGAGACCGCCTATCTCGAGTCGAAGAGCTGGGCGTCCTACGACTGGCGCCAGCATCTCGGCATGGCCAAGCGCTTCGCCTGGCAGTGGCTGCTGGTGCCGGGCCTCTTCCTCGCCCTCGTCGGCTCGAAATACCTGATCGCGTGGCGGCCGGCGCCCGGCACCGTCGCGGCCTGCCGGGCCGCCGCGCGCTACACCCTGCCGGTCTACGTCTTCCATTTCAGCATGATCTACGTGGCCGAGAGCCTGATCCCCGGCTACCGCCCGAGATGGACCGCGCCCGAGCCCTATGCGATGATGGCCCTTGCGCTCGGGCTCACGCTGCTGCTCTCGTGGGGTTGCATCCGCTTCTGCCGGCCGGTGGCCGACCGGCTCATCGCGAGGATCGCCTGATGCGCCGCTGCGTCGCCGCCGTCCTTCTCGTCCTCGGCCTGCTGGGCGCTGCCCGGGGGGCGGAGATCGATCTCAACCCGCCCTACGGCTCGGCCCTCTATCTCGCGCCCTCGGTCTTCGCGCCCGACCTCGCCGCCGGCGAGCCGCTCGGCCCCCGCGTGGTGGTGGTGCTGCACGGCTTCGGCTCGGCCGTGCCCAACGGCACCTACAAGCGCCTGCGCGAGCTTCTCGGCGGCACGCACACGGTGATCGGCGTCAACTACGAGTGGTTCGAGGTGGAGCGCACGCGCGACCAGCTCGACGCGCTGGCCGCCGGCTGGCTGGCCGGGCGCGACGTGACCGTGGTGGGCACCTCGCTCGGCGGCTGGTGGGCGGACTGGCTGGCCAACCGCATCGGCGCGCGGGCGATCCTCTCGAACCCCGTGACCGATCCCGCCGAGCACATGATGAAATACGCCGGCCGCGCCTACGAGAGCGCGCGCCGCGCCCGCACCTACCGCTTCACCGGGGCCGAGATCGCGCGCTACGCGGCGCTCGCCGTGGAGCCCGACCCGGGCGTGCCGGTGCTCGTGGTGCTGACCGAGGACGACGACCGGGTCGATCACCGCAAGGCGCTCGCGCTCTACGGGGGCCGCGCGAACGCCACCGTTCGGGTCTGGCCGACCGGCGGGCACACGGTCGACTTCCGCAGCCACCCGGCGCGCGAGGTCGTGCGCGCCTTCGTCCTCGGCGAGTGACGCGCGGGCGTATCGGCGCCGCCGCGGGCCGTGCTATGACGGCGCGGCCGACCCCTCTCGCCCGAGGCTCCCGATGCCCGACCCCTCCGAGCAACGCACGCTGCTGCTGACCGGCGCGAGCCGCGGCATCGGGCACGCGACCGTCAAGCGCTTCTCCTCGGCCGGCTGGCGGGTGATCACCTGCTCGCGCCAGCCCTTCCCCGAGGACTGCCCCTGGGAGGGCGGGCGCGAGAACCACGTGAAGGTCGATCTCGGCAGCCCCGACAGCACGATGGCGGCGGTGGAGGACATCCGCGCGCGGCTCGCCGCGGGATCGGGCGGGCGGCTCCACGCGCTCGTCAACAACGCCGGCATCTCGCCCAAGGGGCCGGCGGGCGAGCGGCTCTCGACGCTCACCACCGATCTCCGCGACTGGGGGCGGGTGTTCCACGTCAACTTCTTCGCGAGCGTGGTGCTGGCGCGCGGCCTCAAGGACGAGCTGCGCGCGGCCGGCGGCGCGATCGTCAACGTCACCTCGATCGCCGGCAGCCGGGTGCACCCCTTCGCCGGCGCCGCCTACGCCACCTCAAAGGCCGCGCTCGCCGCGCTGACGAGGGAGATGGCGCATGATTTCGGGCCGCTCGGCGTGCGGGTCAACGCGATCGCGCCGGGCGAGATCGAGACCGCGATCCTCTCGCCCGGCACCGAGAAGCTCGCCGAGCAGATCCCGCTCCGCCGCCTCGGCCGCCCCGAGGAGGTGGCGCGCACGATCTACTTCCTCTGCACCGCCGAGAGCGCCTACATCTCCGGCACCGAGATCGAGATCAACGGCGGCCAGCATGTCTGAGGCGGGCCGCGCCCGCCG
>CAZWDE010000373.1:0-3285 GCA_964632555.1 uncultured Limibaculum sp. | reverse complement strand
CTGACTACTCGTATTTCGCGAGGAACTCGGCGGCCGGCAGCGCGCGGAAGTCCTCGAGGCGGGCGCGCAGCGTCTCGTGGTCCCAGTCCCACCAGGCGAGCGCGATCAGCCGCCCGGCGATCCCCGGCGGGTGACGGTCGCGCACCGGGCGCGCCGGGGTGCCGGCGACGATCTGGTAGGGCGCGACGTCGCGCGTGACGACCGCGCCCATCGCGATGACCGCGCCGTGGCCGACGCTCACCTCGGGCTTCACCATCGCCATGTGGCCGATCCACACGTCGTGGCCGATCGTCGTGCGCCGCG
This sequence comes from uncultured Limibaculum sp., assembly GCA_964632555.1. Lineage (GTDB taxonomy): Bacteria > Pseudomonadota > Alphaproteobacteria > Rhodobacterales > Rhodobacteraceae > Thermohalobaculum. The sequence continues at coordinate 2,982 of CAZWDE010000373.1, read as the reverse complement.
CCGCGCGGGCGGCGAAAAAGGCCTCGTCGTCGGTGGCGTCGTCCCAGTAGCTCGCGCTCCGATAGAGCATGTGGTGCTGGCAGGCGAGATGCATCGGGTGGTCGGTCGCGCCGATCCGGACGAAGCTCGCGATGCTGACGAAGCGGCCGATCTCGGCGTTGGCGATGTCGCCGAACCGCTCGGCGTAGGAATAGGCGCCGAGCGTCGAGTTGAGGAGCCGCGTGCCCTCGCAGAGCTGGGTGAAGGGGCCGAGGTCGCTGTTCTCGACCGAGCAGCCCTCCTGGATCTCCGGCTCGCGGCCGAAGCGCGCCATCAGGTGCCCTGGATCAGCCGCTTGCGGAGCCAGCCCGAGACGCTGTCCATCAGGAACACCACGCCGATGGTGAGCGCGATGATGTAGAGCGTGTTCTCCCAGTCGCGGCTCGTGCGCATGGTCTCGACCAGCACGAGGCCGATGCCGCCGGCGCCGAGCGCGCCGATCACCGTGGCCGAGCGGGTGTTCGACTCGAGATAGTAGAGCGTCTGGGAGATGAAGACCGGCAGGATCTGCGGGATCACGCCGTAGCGGTAGCGCTGGAGCTGGTTGGCGCCGGTGGCGCGCACGCCCTCGATCTGCTTGTCGTCGACGTTCTCGAGCGCCTCGGAGAAGAGCTTGCCGAGGGTGCCGGTGTCGGTCACCCCGATGGCGAGCGCGCCGGTGAGCGGCCCGAGCCCGAAGGCGCGGATGAATATGAGCGACCAGATCAGGTTGTCGATGCCGCGCACGAAGTCGAAGAAGCGCCGCACGGCGAAGCGCACCACCATCGAGGGCGTGAAGTTCGACGCCGCGAGGAAGGCGAGCGGCAGGCCGAGGCCGACGGCCATCATCGTGCCGAGCACCGCCATCATGATCGTCTCGAGCAGCGCGACGAAGACGTGGCCGTGCTGCCAGTCCGGGTTCTCCCAGAAGGTCTGGAAGATGTAGGCGGCGTTCGACATCGTCGGGTGGAGGCGCCCCTCGACATCGGTCTCGGTCGGCCCGCCGCCCGCCGGGCCGAGGCCGGTGCGGAGGCCGCCCTGGGTCTCGGCCGGCGCCTCGGAGGGGTCGGCCGGCGGCGTGTCGAGCGCGAGGCCCACGAGCTCCCAGAAGCCGTAATCGTTGAGCTCGCTCTCGAAGGGGAACCAGAAGTTCTCCCAGCCCCAGAAATAGCGGTGGACCTCGATCTTGGTGCGGGTGACCTGCACGCGCTTCGAGACCTCGGGCCGGGCGTCGAACTTGACCTCCCGGACGCTCGCCCAGTCGGGCACGAGGCCCTCGGGCAGCACCTCGTCGAGCTGGATCGCGTCGGGGTGCGGGATCACCTCGCCCGAGGGCAGCACGGTCTCGTAGCCGTCCTCGAGATGGCGGATCAGCGTGCCGTCCGCGAGGCGGCTCACCACCTGCCCGTCCTCGACGGTGGCGAGCAGCGAGCCGTCGGGCAGCTCGGTCTCGATCGTCTCCTCGCCGGCGGTGGCGCGGATCGTGCCGTAACCGGGCGCCGTGAAGCGCAGGGTGGGCCCCTCGATCACCGCGCGGTAGCCGTCGCCGAGATCGACCACGGCGCCCGTCCCGGTGCGCTCGACCCAGGCGGGCGGCTCGTCGTAGGTCGCGGTGCGCTCGCCCTCGACCGACACGGTGAAGTCGCCGCGCCGGAGGTTCTCCTCGACATGCACCTTGTACTTCACCGAGTCGACGCCGAGCAGCACGGCGCGCTCGGGCCGCGCGCTCTCGATCAGGCCGCTGACGTTGAACGCGACCCAGGCATAGGCGAGATAGGCGAGGATCGCGGCGAGGATGCCGAAGCCGAGCCACATCCGGCGCGCCACCATGGCGTAGGCGTCGGTGCGCAGATCGGCGGGCGCTGTCGCGGTCGCCTCGGCCATCTCAGACGCTCGCCGCCGCGCGCTCGCCGCCCGTGAGCTTGGCGCGCAAATAGGAGGAGACCTGGTCGATCGCCACGATCGACAGGAACAGCAGCACGAAGAGCGCCGCCGTGTCGTCGCCGCGTCCCTGGCCCCAGCCGATGGTGCGGCGGAGCTCGGCGCCGAGGCCGCCCGCGCCGACGAAGCCGAGGATCGCCGAGGCGCGGACGTTGATCTCGAGGCGGAGCAGGAAATAGCTGAGGAAGTTCGGCGCGACCTGCGGCAGCACCCCCCAGCGGATGCGGCTGGTCCAGCCCGCGCCGGTGGCCTTCAGCCCCTCGACCGGCTTCTGGTCGATGTTCTCGGTCACCTCGGAGAAGAGCTTGCCGAGCGCGCCCGCGGTGTGGAAGGCGACCGCGATCATCGCCGGCACCGGCGAGGCGCCGAGCACGAAGATCAGGAACAACGCGATGATCAGCTCCGGGAAGGCGCGCATGATGTCCATCAGGCGCCGCACCGGGGTCACGACATAGCCGGGTACGCCGAGATTGCGCGTCGACACGAAGGCGAAGACGAGCGCGAGGGCGCCGCCGAGCAGCGTCGCGGTCAGCGCGATGTTCAGCGTCTCGAGCAGCGCGGGGAAATATTCGACCAGCAGCTCGGAGAAGCCGGGCTCGGTCTGGCCCGTCGCGGCGTCCCACGCTTCGGCGACGATCTCGCCGGGATAGTCGAAGAACTGGCTGAGGCCGGTGAGGAACCCGCCCGAGTTCATGCTGTTGGCCTCGCCGAAGCCGGCGACGAGGATCGCGATCACGATCAGCAGGGTCAGCCCCGTGTAGAGGCGCCGCCGCCGCTCGTGCGACACGATCTCGTTCTGAAGGTCGGTCATGGCCATGGGGATACGGGGCGGCCCGGCGGCCGCCCCCTCCGTTTCAGGCGATCACTCGCCGGCGGCGCGGCGCGCCTCGATCACCGAGACGTAGGCCTCGTGCGTGATCGGCGCGAGGCCCTTCACCTCGCCGGCCATCACGCCGTAGGCACACTCGGGGTCCATCGACTCGAGCGAGGCGACGAGGCCGGTGACCTCGAGCTTCACGCGCT
>CAZWDE010000372.1:579-3291 GCA_964632555.1 uncultured Limibaculum sp. | reverse complement strand
TCGACCACTGCCTGAAGCTCCTGCACCCGATCATGCCCTTCGTCACCGAGGAGCTCTGGCGCCAGATCGGCGAGGCGGCCGGGGGGCGCGCGACGCATCTGATGCTCGCGCCCTGGCCGGCGCTCGATCCGGGCCTCGCGGACGCGGAGGCCGATCGCGAGATGACCTGGGTGATCCGCGCGGTCGAGCGCATCCGCTCGGTGCGCGCGGAGATGAACGTGCCGGACGGCGCGCGGCTCGAGCTCGTGCTGACCGGCCACGGCCCGGAGGTGGCGGCGCGGCTCGGGCGGAACCGCGCGCTCGTCGAGCGGCTCGCGCGGATCGCCTCGGTGACCGAGGCGGAGACGACGCCGCCCGGATCGGTGACGATCGCCATGGAGGACTGCACGCTCGGCCTGCCGCTCGCGGGCGTGATCGACGTCTCGGCCGAGACGCAGCGCCTCGAGAAGGCGGTGGCGAAGCTCGACCGCGAGATCGGCGGGCTCGAGGCGAAGCTCGGCAACGAGAAGTTCCTCGCCAAGGCGCCCGAGGAGGAGGTGGCGAAGCAGCGCGAGCGGCTTGCGGCGGCGGAGGCCGAGCGCGCGCGTCTGGTGGCGGGGCTCGACCGGCTCAGGACGCTCGCCTGATCAGGAGCGCCGCGCCGAGCAGGGCCGTCATCGCGGCGAGATCGGCCGCCAGCGCCGCCCCCGCCTCGGCCCGCGGGAAGAGCCAGAGCTGCGTCGCGTCGAGCGTGCCGTGCACGCCGACGAGGGTGAGCCCGGCGATGTTGAGCCCGACATGGAGGCCGATCGCCGGCCAGAGGCTGCCGCTCGCGGCCACCAGCAGCGCCGCGGCGAGGCCGAAGATGGCGGTGACGAGCACGTAGAGCGGCGCGCCCCAGCCGGGCAGGCCCGGCGCGTAGTGCAGCAGTCCGAAGGCGAGCGAGGGCAGCCCGGCCCAGGCGGCCGGGTGGCGCGTGCGCCGGGCGATCTCCTGCAGCAGATAGCCGCGGAAGACGAGCTCCTCGGCGCCCGCCTGCACGACCACCAGCGCCGCGAGCAGCGGCAGCCAGCCGAGCCACTCGGCGAGGCCGAGCGCGCTCCGCTCGGGCAGGCCGACGCCCGCGCAGGCGATCACCGCGCCGAGGCCGTAGGCGGCGAGCCCGAGCGCGAGCCCGAGGCGCGCCCAGGCCCAGGACGCCGGGCCGAGCACGCTGTCGAGCGAGCGGCGGTGGAGCGCCGGCAGCGCGGCCTCGAGGCCGAGCCAGATGCCGGCGAAGCTCGCGAGCACCACCGCGATGTCCGACGGCCCGCCGCTGCCGAAGGGCTCGAGCCGGCCGCGCAGGCCGCCGACGAGCCCGATCACCCCGGCGGTGACGAGCATCCAGGCGAGCACGGCGATCACGAGGCCCGCGCCGACCCGCCAGCCGCCCGCCGGCCCGGCGGCGGCCTGGATATAGCGGTCGAACGGGCTCCCGGGCGCCGGGACGGGCCCGCGCGACGCGGGCCGGTCCGGCGCGCCGCGCGAGGGGCGCGGGATCAGTCCTCCGAGCGGCGGGCGGCGGCGATCAGGCGGTCGGCCCCGCGCTCGGTGGCGGCGCCCTTGGCCCGGGTCATCGCCATGACCTTGGGATCGCTGGTCGCCCCGGCCTGCTCGCGCTCGATGCGGGCGAACTGGCGGATGCGGGTGCCTTCGGCCTCGGGGGCGGCGTGTTCGGTGAACGCGGTCTTCATGGTGTCCTCCCGGTTTGCTTTGCCGACAGTGAAGGGCAGCCGGTGCCGGCTGTCCTTGCGCTGGGACAAATGTGGTGACAGGCGGGCCCGATGTCGACCGGGCGGGCGGCCCGGCTGCCGGAACGGCTGGCCCTCCCGCGCGCCCGGCGATAACGTCGCCGCCAATCGACGAGTCGGCCCGGGGCCGGCCGCAAGCCGCAGAAACGGGGGGATCCATGGACGTGCGCGCCTTCGACAAGACCAAGCTGCCGAGCCGGCACGTCACCGAGGGCCCGGCGCGCGCGCCCCACCGCTCCTACTACTACGCGATGGGCCTGACGGACGAGGAGATCCACCGCCCCTTCGTGGGCGTCGCCACCTGCTGGAACGAGGCCGCGCCCTGCAACATCGCGCTCGCCCGGCAGGCGCAGGCGGTGAAGCTCGGGGTGAAGGAGGCCGCCGGCACGCCGCGCGAGTTCACCACCATCACGGTGACCGACGGGATCGCCATGGGCCACGAGGGGATGCGCTCCTCGCTCGTCAGCCGCGAGGCGATCGCCGACACGGTCGAGCTCACCATGCGCGGGCACGCCTATGACGCGATCGTCGGCCTCGCCGGCTGCGACAAGTCGCTGCCCGGCATGATGATGGCGATGGTCCGGCTCAACGTGGCCTCGGTGTTCCTCTATGGCGGCTCGATCCTGCCGGGCCGCGTGCGCAAGGCGGCCGACCTGCCGGACGAGTTCGTCGACCGCGACCTGACCGTGCAGGACATGTTCGAAGCGGTGGGGCGCCACCAGTCGGGCGGGCTCTCGGACGCCGCGCTCGCGCTGCTCGAGCGCGCCGCCTGCCCCTCGGCCGGGGCCCGCGGGCGCGCCGTACCCCCCCCCACCAAGCCCGGGCGGACACCGGCGCACGACTCGACTCGCGCCCCTCGCCGGCGCTCGACCCGACGTGCCCGGTCACTCCCGCCATCTGCGCCCGCACGCTCACAGCAGCTCGAACTCGTCCAGCTCGCCAG
>CAZWDE010000372.1:0-569 GCA_964632555.1 uncultured Limibaculum sp. | reverse complement strand
GGCGGCGGGCAGTTCACCGCCAACACGATGGCCTGCGTCTCCGAGGCGATCGGGCTTGCGTTGCTCAACTCCGCGGGCGCGCCCGCGCCCTACGAGAGCCGCGACCGCTACGCCGAGGCGTCGGGCCGGGCGGTGATGGCGCAGCTCGCCCAGGGGATCCGGGCGCGCGACATCGTCACCCGCGAGAGCCTCGAGAACGCCGCGCGCGTCGTCGCCGCCACCGGCGGCAGCACCAACGCGGGGCTCCACCTGCCGGCGATCGCCCACGAGGCGGGGATCGCGTTCTCGCTCGACGATGTGTGCCAGATCTTCCGCGAGACCCCGTATTTCGTCGACCTGAAGCCCGGCGGCAGATACGTGGCGAAGGATCTCTGGGAGGTGGGCGGCATCGCCATCGTGCTGAAGGAGCTCGCGCGGGCCGGGATGCTGCACACCGGCTGCGTCACCGCTTCGGGGCGCACGATCGGCGAGGAGCTCGACGCCGTCACCGGCGAGGCCGACGGGCGCGTCGTGCATCCGATCGCGAAGCCGCTCTCGGCCTGGGGCGGCGTGGTCGGCCTCAAGGGCAA
>CAZWDE010000371.1:0-3300 GCA_964632555.1 uncultured Limibaculum sp. | reverse complement strand
GCGCTCGTGCTGCGCGACTATCACGCCGAGAACCTGATCTGGCTGCCCGACCGGGCGGGGCACGCGCGCGTCGGGCTGCTCGACTACCAGGACGCGCTGCTCGGCCATCCGGCCTACGATCTCGTCTCGCTCCTCGAGGATGCGCGCCGCGACCTCGCCCCCGGGCTCGCCGAGGCGATGGTGGCGCGCTTCCTCGCCGCGCGGCCCGAGCTCGACCCCGCCGAGTTCCGCGCCGCCTACGCGGCCCTCGGCGCGCAGCGCAACCTCAAGATCCTCGGCATCTTCGCGCGCCTCGCGATGCGCGACGGCAAGCCGCGCTATCTCGGGCTGATGCCGCGGGTCTGGGGCCATCTGCGCCGCGACCTCGCCCATCCCGCGCTCGCGGCCCTCGGGGGGCTGATCGGGCGCCATCTGCCCGCCCCCGACGCCGCCGTGCGCGCGCGGATCGGGGCCGTGCCGTGAGCCGGGCTCCCGAGGCGGCGATGGTGCTCGCCGCCGGCTTCGGCACGCGGATGCGCCCGCTGACGGAGACGCGCCCGAAGCCGCTGATCGAGGTGGCGGGCCGGGCGCTGATCGACCGCGCGCTCGACCACGTGGCGGCGGCGGGCGTCGGCCGCGCCGTGGTGAACCTCCACTACCGGGGTTGCATGATCCGCGAGCACCTGGCCGGGCGCCGCCGCCCGGCGATCGCCTTCTCCGAGGAGGCGCCCGCGATCCTCGACACCGGCGGCGGGATCGTGGCCGCGCTGCCGCTCCTCGGCGCCGGGCCGTTCCTCGCGGTCAACGCCGACGCGGTCTGGGCCGGGCCGGAGCCGCTGGCGCTGCTGGCCGAGGCCGGCCTGCCCGAGGGCGCGCTCGCCCGCCTCCTCGTGGTGCCGCGCGCGCAGGCCCGCGGCCATGCCGGCGCGGGCGACTTCGCGCCCGACGGGACCGGGCTCCGCCGGCGCGGGGCCGCGGCCGAGGCCCCGCTGGTCTACACCGGCGCGCAGCTGATCGCGCCCGCGGCCTTCGAGGGCGCCCCCGCGGGTTCCTTCTCGGTCAACCGCGTCTGGGACCGGCTGATCGCCGAGCGCCGCCTCGCCGCGCTGGTCTATCCCGGCACCTGGGTCGATGTCGGCACGCCGGCGGGGATCGCCGAGGCCGAGGCCGCGCTCGCCGAGGCCGCCCGCCCGTGACGCCGGCCGTCTACACGGTGCTGCCCGGGCTGCCGCTCGCGGAGACCTTCGCCGCCGGCTTCTGGGCCCGGTTCGGCGCCGCGGACGACCCGCTCGCGCCGGCCCGCGCGGAGGTCCTCGTCAACGCGCCGCGCGCGCTCCGGGCGATCGAGGAGGCGCTGACCGACGCCGCGCCGGGCGAGGGCAACGCGCTCCTGCCGCGGCTCTCCCGGGTGGCGGATCTCGGGGCCGACCCGCTGGCGCTGCCCGACCTGCCGCCCGCGATCCCGCCGCTCCGCCGCCGCCTGCACCTCATCCGGCTGGTCGAGGCCTATCTCCGCGCGAGCGAGGGCGGGGCGAGCGTCGCGGCGGCGCCGGGCCTCGCCGACAGCCTCGCCGCGCTGCTGGACGAGCTCGACGAGGAGGCGGTGGCGGGCGATGCGCTCGACGCGGCGATCCGGGCGGCCGAGGCCGGCCAGGCCGAGCACTGGGCTCGGCTCGCCGGCTTCGTCGATCTGGTGCGCGCGCGCTGGCCCGAGATCCGCGCCGAGAGCGAGGGCGGCGCCCCCGACCCCGGGCTCCGCCAGCGCCTCGCCGTCGCCGCGCGCGTCGCGGCATGGGCCGCCGCGCCGCCCGCCGGCCCGGTGATCGCCGTCGGCTCCACGGCGGCGCAGGCGCCGACGGCCGCGCTCCTCGCGGCGATCGCCCGATTGCCGGCCGGCGCGGTCGTGCTGCCGGGGCTCGACCCCGAGACACCGCCCGACGTGTGGGAGACCGTGGCGGCCGGCGGGGCGCCCGAGCATCCGCAGGCGCCCTTCGCGCGGCTCCTCGCAGCGCTTCGCCTCTCGCCGGGCGAGGTGCGTCCCTGGGCCGACACGGCGCGGCCCGACCGGGTGTCGGCCCGCGCCCGGCTCCTCCGCGAGGCGCTCCGCCCGGCGCCGGTCAGCGACGGCTGGATCGCGGCGCGGCCGGCGCTCGCGGCCGAGGCGCGGGCCGCCACCGCCGGGATCGCGCTCGTCGAGGCCGCCAACCCGCGCGAGGAGGCCGCGGCCATCGCCGTCGCCATCCGCGAGGGGCTGGACGAGCCGGGGCTCCGCATCGCGCTGGTCACGCCCGACGCCACGCTGGCGCGGCGGGTCACGGCGGAGCTCGCCCGGTTCGACGTCACGCCCGACGACAGCCTCGGACGGCCCCTCGCCGAGACCCCGCCCGGTGTCTTCCTGCGGCTGGTGGCGCAGGTCGCGGGCCGCGAGGCCGACGCGGTGGCGATCGCGGGCCTGCTGCAGCATCCGCTCGCGGCGGCGGGGCCCGGCCGGTCGGCCCATCTCGGGCTCGCGCGGCGCTACGAGCTGGCGGTGCTCCGGACCGGGCCGGCGGGCGGCACGGGCGCGGCCCCGCTGCCGCCATGGCCGGGCGCGGGGGCGGAGGCCGCGGCCTGGCGCGAGCGCCTCTCGGCCGCCCTCGCGCCGCTCGCCGAGGCGCTGGCCGGCGGCGCGCCGCTCGCGCGCCTGCTGGCCTGTCACCGGAGCGCGGCCGAAACGCTTTCGCGGAGCGATCCGGCGACCGACCCCGCGATCTGGCAGGGCACGGCCGGCGCGGCGGTAGAGCGCGCCCTCGCCGCGCTCGAGGCGGCCGCCGACGCTCACGGGACCGGCCCGGTCGCGGCCTACGCCGCGCTGGTCGACACCACGCTGGCGGCCGAGAGCCTGCGCCCGGAGCCGCAGGCGCCGCACCCGCGCGTCGCGATCCTCGGCCCGCGCGAGGCGCGCGCCGAGGCGGCCGATCTGGTGATCCTCGCCGGGCTCGAGGACGGCGTCTGGCCCGCCCTGCCGGGGGCCGAGCCATGGCTCGGGCGGCGGCTCCGCGCCGAGCTCGGCATGCCCCCGCCCGAGGCGCGGATCGGCCTCGCGGCGCACGATTTCCTGCAAGGCGCGCTCCGGCCCCGGCTGGTGCTGAGCCGCGCCGAGCGGCGCGCCGACGGACCGGCGGTGCCCTCGCGCTGGCTGACGCGGCTGACGGGCCTCCTGCGCGGCGTGGCCGGGGAGGCGCTGGCGGAGATGCAGGCGCGGGGCGAGGCCGTCCTCGGGAAGGCCCGCGCGCTCGCCCGCCCGGCCGCGCCGGGGCCGCCGGCCGCGCGCCCGGCGCC
>CAZWDE010000370.1:0-3300 GCA_964632555.1 uncultured Limibaculum sp. | reverse complement strand
GTGTCGCGCGCCTCCCAGCCCGCGCGCTCGAGCTCGGGATCGGCGTGCTCCTCCTCGGGCAGGCCGATGCAGAGATAGGCGACGAGCGCCCAGTCCTCCGGCACCGCGAGCTCGGCCGTGAGCCGCACCGGGTCGAGGATCGAGACCCAGCCGACCCCCAGCCCCTCGGCCCGCGCCGCGAGCCAGAGGTTCTGCACCGCCGCCACCACCGAATAGCGCAGCATCTCGGGCATGGTGCCGGCGCCGAGGCCGTGGCCCTTCGCCGTCGCCTCGTCGCAGAAGACCGCGATCTGCACCGGCGCCTCGCGCATGCCGGAGAGCTTCAGCGAGGCGTAGAGCGCGGCCCGCTCGCCCTCGTAGCCCGCCAGCGCCCGCGCGTTCGCGGTCTCGAAATTGGCGAGCGCTGCCAGCCGCGCCGAGCCGCTCGCGACGCGGACCACGCGCCAGGGTTCGGAGAGCCCGACCGAGGGGGCGAGGCGCATCGCCGCGAGCGCGCGGGCGAGCGCCGCCTCCGGCACCGGCTCCGGGCGGAAGCGCCGCACGTCGCGCCGCAGCGCCATCAGCCGCGCCAGATCGCGCCGGAAGCCCTCGGGGAACGCGCCCATCGCCGCAGCCCCATGCGCCCGCCCGCGGGGATCAGCCCGCGGCCGGCTCCTCGCCGGCGGCCGCGCCGCCGCCCTCGGCCTCCGCAGCGGCCGCGGCCGCGGCCTCCTCGGCCGCCTTGCGCTTCTCCTCGCGCTCCTTGGCGCGCTCGGCCATCTTCTTGCCGGGCTCGGCCTGCTTGGGGTTGTTGCGCACCTTCTTCTCCAGCACGCCCGCCGCCTCCAGCATCCGGCTGATCCGGTCGGTCGGCTGCGCGCCCTGGCCGAGCCAGTGCTGCACGCGCTCCATGTCCATCTTCACGCGCTCCTCGCTGTCCTTCGGCAGGAGCGGGTTGTAGATGCCGAGCTTCTCGATGTAGCGCCCGTCGCGCGGCATCCGGCTGTCGGCGGCGACGATGCGGTAGAACGGGCGTTTCTTGGACCCGCCGCGGGCGAGCCGGATCTTGATCGACATGGGTCTTCGGTCTCCTCAGATGTCCTCGGTCGGGTCGGGTCTGTCGGCCGCGCCGTCGCAGCCGACGCGGATGCGTTCGTGGTGGCGGATCACCTCCTCGGTGATGAAGCGCAGCACCTTGGCGGCGAAATCGGGGTCCATCCCCGAGCTCTCGGCCAGCGCCTCGATGCGGGCCCGCTGGCGGGCCTCGCGCGCGGGGTCGGCGGCCGGCAGGCCGTGCGCGGCCTTGAGCCGGCCGACCTCCTGGGTGCAGCGGAACCGTTCGGCCAGCGTGTGCACGAGGATCGCGTCGAGATTGTCGATCGACGCGCGGAGCCCGGCGAGGACCGTCTCGGCGCGGGCGGCGTCGGGCGTCTCGGTCGCGGTCATGCGGCGCTCTCCTCTCTGGCGGGGGCCGGATGGCGGAACACCCGCAGCACCGTGCCGTCCTCGAGCGGGTGGTCGTAGTCGGCGCGCGCCCCGAGGCGCTCGGCGAGGCGCACCGAAGCGCGGTTCTCGGGATCGATGCAGCTCACGGCCGTGTCCCAGCCGAGCGGGCCATAGGCGTGGGCGAGCGCCGCACGGGCGGCCTCGGTCGCGTAGCCCCGGCCGGTGTGCCCGTCGAAGAGCGCCCAGGTGATCTCCGGCTCCGGGAACAGCACGGGAAACCACGGCCCGCAGAGGCCGACCGTCTCCCCGGTCTCGCGCAGGTCCACCATCCAGGGCCCGTAGCCGCGGATGACCCAGCACCCCGCGAAGGCCGACATCTGGCGCCAGGCCTGCGAGCGCGTGAGCGGCCCGCCGTAGAAGGCCGCCCTCGGCGACGCATAGAAGGCCGCGAGCGGGTCGAGGTCGCCCTGCCGCAGCGGGCGCAGCCGGAGCCGCGCCGTCTCGAGCGTCGGGATCGCGAGCGCGGTCATGCCCGCCCCCCGGCACGATGGCGATAGGCGAGCGCCGGGTGGTCGGTATCGGGCGGGGTCGCGCCCGCGTCCGGCCGCGCGCCCAGCCGCTCGGCGAGCCGGATCGAGCGCGCGTTCTCGGGATCGATGAAGCTCACGATGGTCGTCCAGCCGCCGGCGAAGAGATGCGCGAGGATCGCGCCGACGCCCTCGGCCGCGAAGCCGCGCCCCTCGGCCTCGGCCGACCAGAGCGTGTAGGCGAGCTCGGGCTCGGGCCAGCCCTCGGGATGCCAGACCCCGGCGATGCCGAGCGGCCGGCCGTCCGCGCGCGCCGAGAGGGTCCACGAGCCGTAGCCGCGGAGCGACCAATGCCCGACGATGCTCGCGAAGATCCGCCAGGCCTGGGCCGGGCCGAGCGGGCCGCCGACGAAGCGGGCGCGCTCCGAGCCGAGAAACGCGGTCCAGGGCGCGACGTCCTCGGGCCCCGGCGCGCGGAGCACCAGCCGCTCGGTCTCGACCACCGGCGGGGTCATGCCCGTGCCTCCGCCCCGGGGTGGCGGTAGACGAGCGTGGTGTCGCGGGTCCAGCCGCCGGGCAGCGGGGCCGCGTCGTCGCGGAGCGCGCCGAGGCGCTCCGCCAGCCGGATCGAGCGCGCGTTCCCGGGGTTGATGTAGCTGACGAGCCCCGTCAGCCCGTGCGCCTCGGCGGCCCAGGCGCGAACGGCGAGCGCCGCCTCCGCCGCATAGCCGTGCCCCTCCGCCGCCTCGGTGAGCATCCAGCCGAGCTCGGGCTCGGGATATTCGAGATCGCGGAAGATGCCGACCTCGCCGAGATAGGTCTCGTCCGCACGCCCGGCGACGGAGAACGCGCCGTAGCCGTAGAGCACCCACGGCGCGATCGCCTTGCAGAACTCGGCCCAGGCGCCGCACCGGTCTTGGACACCGCGCTCGCGCTCGGCCCGCGCCGAGGCGAAGAACGCCGCATAGGGGCCGAAATCGCCCGGCCGCGGGGCGCGGAGCACCAGCCGCTCGGTCTCGAGGCGCGGGATCGCGGTCATCGCTTGCGCCCCTTGCCCCTGGCGGCCTTGCCCTTGCCGCCGCCGAAACCGCCCAGACCGCCGAGCCCGGGCGGCAGGGCCATGCCCCCGCCCGGCGGACCGCCGAGCCCGGGCAGCCCGCCCGGAAGGGCGCCGCCGGCCCCGCTCTCCGACGCGCCGGCGCCCGACGGCGGCAGCGCCGGCATGCCGCCGCCCGCGCCCATTCCGGGCATGGCGCCGCCCTTGCCCATCATCTGGCCCATCAGGCCGCGCAGGCCGCCTTTGCCCATCTTGCCGACCTTCTTCATCATGTCGGCCATCTGGCGGTGC
>CAZWDE010000369.1:0-3302 GCA_964632555.1 uncultured Limibaculum sp. | reverse complement strand
GTGCTGGCGAAGCTCGCGCCCCACCTGCCGCCGATGGCCGAGCCCTGGACCGCCGGCGCGCCGCTGCCGGGCGGCGACTTCCCCTGGGACGGGGTGCCCGCGCTCCGCCGCAGGCTCGTCGCCGACTACCCCTTCCTCGCGCCCGACGCCGCGCACCGGCTGATCCGCGCCTACGGCACCGAGGCGTGGACCGTGCTCGGCCCCGCCGAGAGCGCGGAGGATCTCGGCGAGGCGTTCGGCGCCGGCCTCACCGAGCGCGAGGTGGCCCACCTCGTGGAGACGCAGTGGGCGCGGACGGCCGAGGACATCCTCTGGCGCCGCTCCAAGCTCGGGCTGCGCCTCGGCGCCGACGAGGCCGCGCGGCTCGATCGCTTCCTCGCCGCCGCGCGCGCCGACCGCCCGGCCGCGGCGGAGTAGCGGCCCGCGCGCGCGCCCTCTAGGCTCGGACCCCGGCGCCCGGCAGAGGCGCGCGACCGGGGGACCCGCCATGAGCCACATCCTCGCCATCGACCAGGGCACGACCTCGACCCGCTCGATCGTCTTCGACGCCGCGCTCCGGCCCGTCGCGACCGCGCAGGAGGAGTTCGCGCAGCATTTCCCGGCCTCGGGCTGGGTCGAGCACGACCCGGAGGATCTCTGGGCCTCGTCGGTCGCCACCGCCCGCGCCGCGATGGAGCGCGCGGGGCTGCGCGCCGGGGCGATCGCCGCCATCGGGCTCACCAACCAGCGCGAGACCACGGTGGTGTGGGACCGCGCCACCGGCCGCGCGAACCACCCCGCGAACGTGTGGCAGGACCGGCGCACTGCCGCGACCAGCGCGCGGCTGACGCGCGAGGGCGCCGAGGCGAGCATCGCCGCGCGCACCGGGCTCCTCTGCGACCCCTATTTCTCCGCGACCAAGATCGCCTGGATCCTCGACCGGGTGGAGGGCGCGCGGGCCCGCGCCGAGCGCGGCGATCTCGCCTTCGGCACCGTGGACAGCTGGCTGATCTGGCGGCTGACCGAGGGCGCGGTGCACGCCACCGACGCGACCAACGCCGCGCGCACCATGCTCTACGACATCCACGCGGGCCGCTGGGACGGCGAGCTCTGCCGGCTCCTCGGGGTGCCCGAGGCGCTGCTGCCCGAGGTGCGCGACACCGCCGACGACTACGGCACGGCGCGGGCCGATCTCTTCGGCGCGGCGATCCCGATCCTCGGCGTCGCGGGCGACCAGCAGGCCGCGACCGTGGGCCAGGCCTGCTACCCGCCGGGCATGATGAAGGCGACCTACGGCACCGGCTGCTTCGCGCTCCTGAACATCGGGGCCGAGCCCGTGGCCTCCTCGAACCGCCTGCTGACGACGATCGCCTACCGCATCGACGGGCGCACGACCTACGCGCTCGAGGGCGCGATCTTCGTCGCGGGCGCGGTGGTGCAGTGGCTGCGCGACGGGCTCAGGATCATCCGCGAGGCGGCCGAGACGCAGCCGCTGGCCGAGCGCGCGGAGCCCTCCCAGCGGGTCTATCTCGTGCCGGCCTTCACGGGGCTCGGCGCGCCCTACTGGGAGGCCGAGGCGCGCGGCGCGATCTTCGGCCTCACGCGCGCCACCGGCCCGGCCGAGCTCGCGCGCGCCGCCCTCGAGAGCGTCGGCTACCAGACGCGCGACCTGCTCGAGGCGAAGCAGGCCGACTGGGACGCGGCGCGCGACACGGTGCTGAGGGTCGACCGGGGGATGACGGCGTACCACTGGACGATGCAGTTCCTCGCCGACATCCTCGGCAGCCCGGTGGACCGCGCCGCGATCCCCGAGACGACGGCGCTGGGCGCCGCCTGGCTCGCCGGGATGCGCGCGGGGATCTGCCCCGACATGGCGGGCTTCGCCGCCGCCTGGGCGCTCGAGCGGCGCTTCGAGCCGGCGATGGAGGCGGCGGAGCGCGCGCGCCGCTACGCCGGCTGGCAGGACGCGGTGCGCCGCACCATCGGGCGTTGAGCGGGCTCGGCCGGCGATCGCGGCGCGCTTGTGACGACTGCCTCGTTGCAGGGGCGGTGGGCCGTGGCTATCTTCTCCGGATCACTCTTTGAATCGAGGAACATCAGATGGCGGCATTGAAGAAGGGCGACTCCGGCGCCAAGATCACCGAGTTGCACAAGAACCTCAAGAAAGCTGGCTTCGACCCGAAAGAGGGCGGCCCGAAATTCACCGAAAAGACCGAAGACGCAG
Organism: uncultured Limibaculum sp.; assembly: GCA_964632555.1. Lineage (GTDB taxonomy): Bacteria > Pseudomonadota > Alphaproteobacteria > Rhodobacterales > Rhodobacteraceae > Thermohalobaculum. The sequence continues at coordinate 1,099 of CAZWDE010000369.1, read as the reverse complement.
TCAAGAAATTCCAGAAGTCCAAGGGGATCAAGCAGAGCGGCGAGCTCGACTCGAAGACGGCCGACGCGCTGAAGGCGGCGGTTTCGGGCGGCGGCTCCGGCGGCAAGGGCGGCGACAAGAAGGACGCGGCCGCGGGCAACTGGCCCTATGGCAATGTCGCGGCGAACAAGAAGGCCAACGAGAAGGTCCGCGAGCTCAACCAGGAGCGCGAGGCGGAGATCATCAAGGAGGCCGAGAAATCGGGCGCCGGCGCCGCCGACCTCGTGAAGAAGATCCAGGAGAACAACAAGGCTGCCGAGGCGGCCTACAAGGAGTGGCTGAAGGTCGCCGAGACTCTGGCCGCCGCCGAGAAGGAATACCAGAAGATCTACAAGAGCGATGCCGCCGCGGCCAACAAGCTCATAGAAGACCACAAGAAAACCGACGCCGAGTACACCAAGAAGCGCATCGCCTGGCAGGAGGTGATCGACAAGGGCAAGCCGTTCGCGGACAAGGCTTGGAAGAACCTCGTGTCGATCAAGAACCTCAAGTGGGAATACGAGGATCCGCAGTTCAAGCTGCGGGAATTCGAGACCACGCGCAAGGAGGAGAAGAGCGCCCTGGTCGAGCGGCTCAAGACGCTCAAGGAGCGCAGCGGGCCGCGATACGACGAGATGGCGAAGGAGCTGGCCGACATCGACCAGAGCATCGACAGCCAGTTCAAGAAGGTGAAGGATCCGCTGACCAAGCTCGTCGACCTCCAGAAGAAGTTCGACGCGGCGGTCAAGCAGTCCGACTTCGACGCCGGCCGGAAGGTGCGCAACGACGCGACGCTGCAGATGGGCATCGTGGGCCGCGCCGAGAAGGAGTGGGACAAGCTGGCGCGCAAGCGCGACCGGCTCCACAAGGAGATGGACCAGCTGATGAGCGCCTGAGGGCGCCCGCGTCCCGGCACCCGGGCGGCGGGTCGGCGCGCGCGGCGACCCGCCGGCGGATCAGGCCCCGCCGCCGGTCGCGGCCGCGGGCCCCGCATCGGCGGCGAGCCGGGCGAAATACTCGATCACGGCCGCGCGGGTCCGCTCGGGGCGATAGGGCTCGGCCGCCTCGCGCGCCCGGGCCG
>CAZWDE010000368.1:0-3308 GCA_964632555.1 uncultured Limibaculum sp. | reverse complement strand
GAGGCACATGCCCTTCACGCCCGACCGGGTGCTGGCGGCGCTCGGCTGCCGGGGCCGTCGTTCGGGGCGTCCCGCGCGGGAAGCGGGGCGCCCGCGCCCGATCGGCGCCGCGGCGTGTCGTCGCGCACATGGGCGAGGCGCGGGCGCGCGCGCCGGTCCGGTCCGTCCGGCGTCACCCGCCCCCGGGAAACGCCCGCACGCGGTCGCGCAGTTCGTTCTTCCGGATCTTGCCCGTCGATGTCTTCGGCAAGTCGCAGAACACGATCTTCCGCGGGCGCTGGAAGCCGGCCAGGCCGGCGCGCGCGTGGGCCAGCAGATCGGCTTCGGTGGCGGTTGCCCCGTCGGCCAGCTCGACGAAGGCGCAGGGCACCTCGCCCCACGTCGGGTCCGGCATCGCGACGACGGCCGCCAGCGCGACCGCCGGGTGGGAGTAGAGCGCCCGCTCCACCTCGATCGAGGAGATGTTCTCGCCGCCCGAGATGATGATGTCCTTGGCGCGGTCGCGGATCTCGACATAGCCGTCCGCGTGCTGCACCGCGATGTCGCCGGACCAGAACCAGCCGCCCCGGAAGCAGCGCGCGGTTTCCTCCGGATCCTTCAGGTAGCCCTTCATCACGATATTGCCGCGGAACGCGATCTCGCCCGGCGTCTCGCCATCCCACGGCACCGGCCGCCCCGTGTCGGGGTCGAGCACCAGCACGTCCTCCTCGAGCTCGTAGGCCACCCCCTGCCGCGCCTTGAGCCGCGCCCGCTCCTCGAGCGGGAGAGCGGCCCATGCCGGCTTCTCGGCGCAGACCACCGCGGGGCCGTAGACCTCGGTCAGCCCGTAGACATGCGTGATCGAGATCCCCATCCCCTCCATCGCGGCGATCACGCTGGCGGGCGGCGGCGCCGCGGCGGTCATCATCCTGATCTTCTGGGGGAAGTCGCGGCGCTCCTCGGGGCCCGCGTTCGCGATCAGCGACATGACGATCGGCGCGCCGCAGAGATGGGTGACGCCGTGATCGGCAAAGGCGTCGTAGATCGCCTTGGCCCGCGGCGCGCGCAGGAACACGTGGGTGCCGGCGAGCAGCGTGATCGTCCAGGGAAAGCACCAGCCGTTGCAGTGGAACATCGGCAGGGTCCAGAGATAGACCGGATGGTGCGGCATCTCCCACGTCACCACGTTGTTGACCGCGTTGGTCCAGGCGCCGCGGTGGGAGTAGACGACGCCCTTTGGCCGGCCGGTGGTGCCCGAGGTGTAGTTGAGCGCGAGCGCGTCCCACTCGTCGTCGGGCAGCCGGTAGGGGAAGGCCGGATCGCCCTCGGCCAGCAGCTCGTCATAGGTGAGCGCGCCGATCCGCTCGCCGCCGGGGCCTTCCGGGTCCTCGATGTCGACGATCAGGAGATCGCGCCCCGATCGCCGCGCAGCCTCCGCCGCGAGCGCCGAATACTCGGTGTCCGCGAGCAGCACCGTCGCCTCGCCGTGCCCGAGGATGTAGGCGATGGTTGCGGCGTCGAGCCGGGTGTTGTTGGCGTTGAGCACCGCGCCCAGCATCGGCACGGCCAGCGCGCATTCGAGCGCCTCGGGGATGTTGGGCGCGAGAAGCGCCACGGTGTCGCCCTTGTCCACCCCGCGGCCCGCGAGCGCCGAGGCGAGCCGCCGGCAGCGCGCCGCCACCTCGCCCCAGCTCCGCCGGATCGCGCCGTGGATCTCGGCCGGCATCTCGGGGTGCACCCGCTCGGCCCGCTTGAGGATCGAGACGGGCGACAGGGCCGCGTGATTGGCCGCGCCGCGCGCGAGCTCGGGCCCGTCGTCGATCATTCGCCGGTCCAGCCGGGCATCGGCTCCTTGGCGACGAAGGCGCCGATGCCGGCCTCGGCGTCGCGCGCCATCATGTTCTCGGCCATCACCCGCCCGGCATGGGCATAGGCGTCCTCGAGCGGCATCTCGGCCTGCTCGTAGAAGGCGCGCTTGCCGATCTTCACCGCGGCGGGCGACTTGGCGGCGACGATCCGCGCCATCTCCATCGACGCGGCCTCCAGCCCCTCGCGCGGCACCACCCGGTTGACGAGCCCCATCTCGGCGGCGCGGGCCGCCGGCAGGAACTCGCCCAGCAGCAGCATCTCCATCGCCAGCTTGCGCGGCACGTTGCGGCTGAGGGCGACCATCGGCGTCGAGCAGAAGAGCCCGATGTTGACGCCCGAGGTGGCGAAGCGCGCGTCCTCCGAGGCCACGGCCAGATCGCAGGAGGCGACGAGCTGGCACCCGGCCGCGGTGGCGATCCCCTTGACCTCGGCGATCACCGGCTGCGGCAGCCGGACGACGCGCAGCATCGTCGCCGAGCATCTGGCGAAGAGCTCCTGGAAGTAGGCGAAGCCGCCATCCGGGTCCGTGCGCCGCGCGGTCATCTCCTTGAGATTGTGCCCGGCGCAGAAATGGTCCCCGGCGCTCCGCAGGATCACGGCCTTGACCGAGCGGTCCCCGGCGATGCGGTCGAGCGCCTCCGACAGGGCCGCGAGCATCGCCTCCGAGAGCGCGTTGATCGAGGCCGGCGCGTTGAGGGTGAGGATCGCGACGCCGTCGTCGTCCGTGCGTTTCAGCAGGTCGGCCTGCGACCGGTCGCCTTCGTAAGCCATGGGCGGGGCCCTCCCAGATGTCGGCGCCGGCACCGGCGCGATGTCGGTTGCGGGCGCGCCGCGACGGCGCGGCCCGCGGTGACCGCTTCACGAGCCTGTCAAAGACGCTCAGGCCGCGGCAAGCGTCTTCTTCGGGTCGTGGAACGGGCGCTCGACCACGGTGGCCGGGGTCGGGCCCGCGCCGGTGACGACCTCGAGCTCCGTGCCGGGCGCGGCGTGCTCGGTCGCGACCATGGCCAGCGCGATGTTCTTGCCGAGCCGCGGCGAATGGACGGCCGAGGTGACCTTGCCGATAATCTCGCCGTCCCGCGTGACGCGCCAGAAGTCCGTGTTCGGCCCGGCGAGGCGGGCGCCGTGGATCACGAGACCCACCTGCCGGCGGCGCACGCCCTCGGCGCGGATGCGGCGGAGCGCGGCCTTGCCGATGAACTCGGCCTCCATGTCGAGGTTCACGAGCCGGTCGAGCCCGAGCTCGAACGGGTTGGTGTGGATGTCCGCGTCGGCGTGGTAGGAGAGCATCGCGCCCTCGATCCGGCGGATCGTCGAGGTGTGCCCGGGCTTCAGCCCGAAGGGCTGCCCCGCCGCCATGATCCGCTCCCAGAGCTCGTCGCCGCGCGTGCCGTCGCAGAGATAGAGCTCGTAGCCGAGCTCGCTCGACCAGCCGGTGCGCGAGACGACCAGCGGGATGC
>CAZWDE010000367.1:0-3315 GCA_964632555.1 uncultured Limibaculum sp. | reverse complement strand
TGATGGTGCCGGTCGAGGGACTCGAACCCCCGACATCCTGATTACAAATCAGGCGCTCTACCAGCTGAGCTAGACCGGCCCGACCCCTCTATAGGGCCGCGCCCCCGGCCCGCTCAAGCCTTCGCGCCCGGTCGCAACCCGGCCTTAACCGCGGCGCCCGCAAGAAGGCGTGCCCGCCGCAACGTCCGGAGTGCCGCCCTGTCCCGCTGGTCTCTCATCGTCGGTCTCCTCGCGCTCCTCGGCTGCACTCGCGCGCCGGAGCCCGTGCTGATAGCGGCCCCCCCGCCCGCGCTCGCGCCGGCGCCAGCCGTCCTGCCGGGCCTCCGGCTGCCGGCGCGCATCGGCCTTCTCCGTCTCGCCGGCGGGCGTCCGACCCCGATCCCGGCGCATGAGCGCGTGCGCTGGCGCGGCGCCCTCGGGCAGGTGAACGCGCGCCTGCCCGCGCCGCTCGTCCTGCTGCCGCTGGCCCTGCCTTCGCCCTACGGCGCGGAGGATGCGGCCGGCCTCGCCCGCCATGCCATCGCGGCGGCGCGAACGGCGGGGCTCGACGCCGCGCTGATCTACGAGATCGCCGTCGCCGCCGAGAACGATCCGCTGCCGGCGGCCGTCGCGCGGCTGCCGCTCCTCGGCGGGATCGTGCCCGCCACCGCCAGTACCGAGGCGCACGGGACCACCCTCGCGCTCCTGATCGACGCCGCGAGCGGCGCGGAGATCGGCCGGGCCGCCGCGCGGCTGGTCGACCGCCCGGTGGCGGCCCTTCGCCACTCGGGCGGGGACGGCGGGGCGGCGGCCGCGCTGGCCGAGTACGCGGCGCTGCACGCGCTGATCCCGCCGGCCGAGGACATGCTGCTCGAGGCCGCGGCGGCGGGTCTCGCGGGGGGCTACTGAGCGGCCGGGGCGGGCAGGCCGAGCCGCGCGGCGAGCCCGTCGAAGGCCGCCGCGGTGTCGGCCTCCCAGCGCGCCTCGCCCGACACGCAGAGATTGGCCTCGGAGCGCAGGATCAGCCCGTCCTCGAGCACGCGCAGGTGGTTCGCCGCCAGCGTCGCCCCCGTGGAGGTGATGTCGACGATGGCCTCGGCCGTGCGGTTCTTCGGCGCCGCCTCGGTCGCGCCCTGGCTGTCGACGATGCGGTAGTCGGCGACGCCGGCGGCGCGGAAGAAGCTGCGCGTCAGGTTGTGGTACTTCGTCGCCACCCGCAGCGAGCGGCCGTGCCGCGCGCGAAAGGCGGCGCACACCTCGTCGAGATCGGCCATCGTCTCGACGTCGATCCAGAAATCCGGCACCGCGACGACGAGATCGGCGTGGCCGAAGCCCATCCGCGCGGCGAGGCGCACCCGGCGCCCGCGAAACGCCACCCGCTCGCGGATCAGGTCCTCCCCGGTGACGCCGAGATGCAGCCGCCCCGCCGCAAGCTCGCCGGGGATCTCGCCGGCCGAGAGCATCACGATCGCCACGCCGGGCACGCCGTCGATCTCCGCGCGATACTCGCGCGCCCGCAGCGAGGGCGCGATGACGATGCCGCGCGCCGCGAACCACGCGATCGTGTCGGCCTGCAGCCGCCCCTTCGACGGCAGCCCGATCCTCAGCAGGCTCATGCCGCGAGGTCCCGCGCCGCCGCCGCCGCCTCGGGCCGGATCATCGCCCCCACGGCCGGCACCGGGCGGGGCGCGCCGAGCCGCGCGGTCATCCGGTCGTAGCGCCCGCCGCCGGCGAGCGGCGGCAGCTCGGCGCCGCCGGCCGCGGTCACCTCGAAGACGAACCCGTCATAGTACTCCATCTGCCGGCCGAACCGCGCGTCGAAGGGCAGCTCCTCGGCGTCGATCCCGGCGCGGTTGAGCGCGTCGAGGCGGAGCTCGAACAGGTCGAGCGCGGCGCGGATGTCGACCTCGGCCTCGGCGGTGATCCGCCGCAGCTCGGCCAGCGCCGCGCCGGCGGGCCCGCGCACGCCGAGCACCGCCTCGATCAGCCGCACCTGCTCGGCGGGCATCGGCGGGGTCGCCGCCTCGCGCGCGAGGGCGGCGGCCCGGGCGGCCACCTCGTCGAGCCCGCGCGCGCCGACGAGCTCGCGCCCCTCCGCCGCCAGCGCCTCGACGGCCTCGGCCCCCTGCCCGACGGCGGCGAGCAGCCCGGCGCGGCGCGCGCCCGGCTCGTCCCGCCCCCCCGAGAACCGGGCGAGCAGCGCCCGGAAGCGCGCCGGTCGCCAGAAATGCCGGCGCAGCGCCGCGCGCCGGTCGGGCGGCAGGCCGAGCGCGTCGAGCAGCCCGAAGGCGATCCCGGTGTCGCCCGTGACGAGCGTGCGCGGCCCCGCGCCGAGCGCGTCGAGCCCGGCCAGCGTGAGCGCCAGAACCGCGGCGTCGGCCCGCGCCCGGTCGAGCTCGCCGAAGCGTTCGATGCCGACCTGCAGGTACTCGATCGGCCGGCTCTCCCGCTCGGTCTGCAGGCGGAACACCGGGCCCGCGTAGCAGTAGGCGGCCGGGCGCTCCCAGCCGCCCTCGCCATGCGCCATCGCGACCGGCAGCGTGAAGTCGGGCCGCAGGCAGAGCTCGGCCCCGCTGACGGGCTCCGGGAACAGGAAGGCGCGCGTGCGGATGTCCTCGCCATAGAGGTCGAGCAGGGCCTCGGCGTCGAGCAGGTGGCGCGGCTCGACCGCGGCGTAGCCCTCGGCGAGGAAGAGCGCGCGCAGCCGGCCGAGCATCGCCTCGCGCTCGGCGAGCGCCCGCCCCGCGAGGCACGCGGCCATGCGGCTCAGGCCCCGCCCGCGATCATGGCCCGGATCTCGGCCACGAGATCGGCGCGGGCCACGGTCTTCTGCGCGGGCTGGGCGGTCCATTCCTCGCGGGTTTCGATCTCGGCCGCCAGCCGCGCGCCGAGCGCGAGGTCCTTGAGCGTGACCCGCCCCGCGGCACGCTCGTCCTCGCCCTCGATCACCGCGACCGGGGCGGCGCGCTTGTCGGCGTATTTCAGCTGCTTGGCCATGTTGCCGCCGCCGAGGAACACCTCGGCGCGCAGCCCCGCGGCGCGCAGCTCGGCGCACATCGCCTGGTAGTCGGCCATCCGCGCGCGGTCCATCGCGAGGATCACCACGGGGCCCGTGGCCTCGCCGCCGGTGCGGCCCTTGGCCTCGAGCGCGGCGAGGAGACGGTCGACGCCCACCGAGACGCCGGTCGCCGGCACCTGCTGGCCGGTGAAGCGCTTGACGAGATCGTCGTAGCGCCCGCCGCCCGCGACCGAGCCGAACTGCCGGCGGTTGCCCTCCTCGTCGGTGATCTCGAAGGTGAGCTCGGCCTCGTAGACCGGCCCCGTGTAGTAGCCGAG
>CAZWDE010000366.1:0-3322 GCA_964632555.1 uncultured Limibaculum sp. | reverse complement strand
GGCCACCGGGCGCGGCGGCGGCAGCCCGCCGCGCGCGCGACGCGGGCCAAGCGGTGCGGCGGCGGACGCGGCGGTCGGCGCCGCCGGCGCGCGGTCAGAGGGCGAGGTCGTCCGCTCCGAGGGGCGCGAAGGCGGCCTCCACCTCGGCGTCGTCGACCGCCTCGAGCGTGGCGGGATCCCAGCGCGGCGCCCCGTCCTTCTCGATCACCGTGGCGCGCACGCCCTCGTACCAGTCGGCGCGCGTCATGCAGGCGCGCGCGAGGCGGTATTCGAGGCGCAGGCACTCCTCGAAGCCGAGCGCGCGGCCCTCGCGCAGCAGGCGGAAGGCGAGCTTCGTCGCCATCGGGCATTTCGCGCGGATCGCCGCCGCCTGCTCGGCCGACCAGTAGTGCGCGTCCGCCGCGAGCGCCGCGAGCACGTCCTCGAGGCGGTCGCCCGCGAAGAGCCGGTCGATCCGTTCGCGGTGCTCGGCCAGCACGCTCGGCCCCTCGGGCGGGCGGGCCATCGCCTCGATCGCCCAGTCGACCGCCTCGATCGGCTCGCGGTCGCCGATCTCGAGACGCGCGAGCGCCCCGAGGAGCTCGTCGACCCGGTCCGACGGCAGGTAGTGGTCGCAGAGGCCCGAGCCGACCGCGTCGACCGGCCCGAGCCGCGCGCCGGTGAGCGCCATCCAGAGGCCGACCTCGCCCGGCAGCCGCGGCAGCGCGTGGCTGGTGCCGACATCGGGGACGAAGCCGATCCCGGTCTCGGGCATGGCGAGCCGCGTCGCGTCGCCGGCGATGCAGCGGCTGCCATGCACCGAGACGCCGACGCCCCCGCCCATCACGATGCCGTCGACGAACGCGAGATAGGGCTTGGGAAAGCGCTTGATCCGGGCGTTCAGCCGGTACTCCTCGGCGTAGAAGCCGAGCGTCGCCAGCCCGCGCTCGCCGCCCGGCCGGCCGATGTCCCACATCGCGCGGATGTCGCCGCCCGCGCAGAAGGCGCGCCCGCCCGCGCCGCGGATCGCGACCACCCGGATCGCCGGGTCGGCCGCCCAGCCGTCGAGCGCGGCCTGCAGCGTGCGGACCATCCCGAGCGTCAGCGCGTTGAGCGCCTGCGGGCGGTTGAGCGTGAGGAGCCCGAGCGGGCCCCGCTCCTCGACCTCGACATCGGCCATCTTGCCCGCCTCGCGCGATCCGTGTGAAGTTGCCGCGACTGATACGGGGACATCTCAGATGCCGCAACCCGCGCCCTTCCCGCGGAGCCGCCCGCGCCGGCTGCGCCGCGCGCCGTGGATCCGCTCGATGGTGGCGGAGCACCGCCTCGCGCCCGCCGACCTGATCTGGCCCTGTTTCGTGGTCGAGGGCGAGGAGGCGGAGGAGCCCGTGGGTTCGATGCCGGGGGTCGCGCGGCTCGGGATCGCCCGGCTCGTCAAGGCGGCCGAGCGCGCGGCCACGCTCGGCATCCCGGCGATCGCGATCTTCCCGCAGACCCCCGAGGATAAGAAGACCGCGGCCTGCGAGGAGGCGTGGAACCCCGAGAACCTCGTCTGCCGGGCGACGCGCGCGGTGAAGGCCGCGATCCCGGAGATCGGCGTCATGCTCGACGTCGCTCTCGACCCCTACAACGCGCTCGGCCACGACGGGATCGTGCGCGACGGGGTGATCCTCAACGACGAGACGCTCGACTGCCTCGAGCGCCAGGCGCTCTGCCAGGCGGAGGCCGGGGCCGACATCCTCGGGCCGTCCGACATGATGGACGGGCGCGTCGCCGTGATCCGCGACGCGCGCGAGGCGGCCGGGCACGCCGACGTGCTGATCATGAGCTACGCGGCGAAATACGCGAGCGGCTTCTACGGGCCGTTCCGCGACGCGGTCGGCTCGGGCGGCGCGCTGGCGGGCGACAAGAAGACCTACCAGATGGACCCCGCCAACGCCGCCGAGGCGCTGCGCGAGGTCGACCACGACATCGCCGAGGGCACCGACATGGTGATGGTCAAGCCCGGCATGCCCTATCTCGACATCTGCGCGAAGGTGGCGGCGACCGGCATCCCGACCTTCGCCTATCAGGTGTCGGGCGAGTACGCGATGCTCAGGGCCGCGATCGCCCGGGGCTGGCTCGGCGAGGGGTGCGTGCTCGAGAGCCTGATGGCGTTCAAGCGGGCGGGCTGCGCCGGCGTTCTCACGTACTTCGCGCTCGAGGCGGCCGAGACGCTGCGCGACCGGGGCGTCTGAGGCCGCGGGTCACATCCGCTTGAACGCGCACATCGCTCCGGCGGGACCCCGGGCCCGCATGCTAGACTGTGGGGCCTGCCCGAGGATCGCCGCGATGGACCAGACGCCCCCGAGCCCCTGCTTCGTCAGCCACGCCTACGACGACGGCGCGAGCCTCGCCGCGCTCGAGGCCGCGGCCGCGCCGCTCGGCGTCGCGCTGCGGCCCTTCCCGTTCCGCGAGCCCGACCCCGCGCTGCCGGTGAGCGACGGCATCGTCGAGGCGATCCTGGCGGCCGCCGCCGTGATCGTGATCGCGGGCGGGCGATCGTCGCGCTCCTTCTGGGTGCGCTTCGAGGCCGACTACGCCCGGCGCGCCGGCAAGCCGGTCTTCGTGTTCGACCCGGCGCGCGGCACGCTGCGGCGCGACACCGGCCGGCCGATGGCGCTCGATATCGAGGTTCACTACAACCGGCGCGACGAGGCGCGCGTCGCCGAGCTCTTCGACTTCATGGCGCGGAAGCGCTTTTTCGACCTGCGCGAGAGCCGCGGCCGCGGGCTCTCGGGCGGCGTGAAGGGCGACGATCTGCAGGCGCTGACCGAGACCCTCGCCTATGGCGGCGCCGTCCTCTGGCTGATCTCGCCGATGAGCGCGGCGCTCGTGCTCGGCTTCCACCACTCGCTCGACGAGGTCTGGTGGGAGGACGACTGGGCGGTCCGCCGCTTCCGGGAGCTGCGCGATCCGGCGGGGCTCCGCGGTCGGGGCGGGCTCGACCCCCACGACTACGTGCATTCGGTCTTCGCGTCTCTCGATCGCGGGCCCGACCCGAACTGGAGCGCGGTGCTGCCCTCGCCGGTGATCGATCTCCGCGAGGCGGTCGAGGAGGGCTTCAACTGGAACCGGATCGACGACCTCATCATCCGGCTCTACGCCGCGCTCTTGCAGGCCGAGGGCGACCGGATCGCCAGCGAGGCCGCGCTCGAGGCGGCCGAGGCGGGCCGTGAGGACTGACCCCGCGCGCCCCGGCCTTGCCGCGCGCCGCGCTGCGCCGACATCACGCCCAAACACGGGAGACACCATGAGACTTCTGCTCGGCATCCTCTGCATCGGAGCGGCGACCGCGCTCTTG
>CAZWDE010000365.1:0-3323 GCA_964632555.1 uncultured Limibaculum sp. | reverse complement strand
GGCGGCGCCTCGGCCGCGGCCTCGCCGATCTGCTGCGGCTTCTGCGCCACGGGGTGGCCGCCAGCGCGGCGGCCCTCGCCCGCCGCCTCGCCGCGCTCCGCCGCCGCCGTTCCACCCGCCAGCCCGGAGAATGACCGCATGACCGCCGCCTGCCGCCTCGACCATCTCGTCGTCGTCGCTCCCGATCTCGACACGGGCCGCGCCTGGGCCGAGGAGCGCCTCGGCATGCCGCCCGCCGGGGGCGGGCAGCACCCGGCGATGGGCACGCACAACCTGCTCTGGCCGCTGGGGCCGGCGGAGGCGCGCGTCTATCTCGAGGTGATCGCCGTCGACCCGCACCTGCCGCACCCGCCCCGGCCGCGCTGGTACGGGCTCGACGACCCGGCCGACGCCGACCACCTGCGCTCGGGGCCCTGGCTCGCGAGCTGGGCCGCCGCGACCGACGATCTCGAGGCGCTCGCCGCCCGCGCGCCCGTGCCGCTCGACGCGCCGGTGCCGATGTCGCGGGGCGATCTCCGGTGGGAGGTGGCGATCCCGAGGGACGCGCCGCTGCCCGTCGGCGGCGCGTGGCCGCTGCTGATCCGCTGGCCGGAGGGCGTGCATCCGAGCGCGACGCTCGGGCCGCCCGCGCTCGCGCTCGAGCGGCTCGAGATCGCCGGCGCCGGGGTGCCCGCGGTCGCGGAGGCGCTCGGCCCGGTGGCGGGGCCGGTCGCCTTCGCGCCCGGCGAGGGGCCGCCCCGCCTCGCCGCCCGCATCCGCACGCCGAACGGCGCGACCGAACTCTGAGCGCTCAGAAGAGCCCCGCCGCGTGGAGCGCGAGCCCGGCCGCCGCGCCGCCCGCCACGAGCCAGAGCACGCCGACGCGGAGGCCGAAGACGAGCGCCATCGCCACCGCGAAGAGCGCGATCTTGGCCCATTCGGGGTCCTCGAGCCCGGCGGGAAGGAACGCCGCCTCGCCGAGATAGACCGCGAGGTTGGCGATCACGCCCACCACCGCGGCCGAGACGCCGGCGAGCGCGCGCCGCGCCCAGCCGATCGAGGAGAGCCGCTCGACCGCCGGCGCGAAGGCGAGGATCAGCATGAAGGACGGCGCGAAAGTGTAGACCGTGGCGAGCACGGCCGCCAGCGCGCCCATCGCGGCGCCGCCCTCCCAGCCGGCGAAGAACCCCGCATAGGTGTTGACGAGGATCAGCGGCCCGGGCGTCGCCTCGGCGATCGCGAGGCCGTTCAGCATCTCGGCGGCGGTCAGCCAGCCGTACTTCTCCACCGCGAGGTCGGCGACGAAGGGCAGGACCGCATAGGCGCCGCCGAAGGTGACGAAGGCCGCGGTGAGGAAGAGCTCGGCGACGCCGAGGAATGGGTCGGGTCCGAACACCGCGAGCGTCGCGGCCACGAGCGCCGCGATCCCCCCGCCCCAGACGGCGACCGTGCGCGCGGCGTGCCCGATCAGGCCCGCCGGGCGCTCCGGCGCCTCCTCCGAGGCCTCGCCCGCGCCGAGGAGCAGCCCCGCCACCGCCGCGAGCGCGACGATCAGCGGGAACGGCGCGCCGAGAACGTAGATCGCCACGAAGGCCGCCGCCGCCAGCGCCCAGTGCGCCGGCCCGCCGAGCGCACGGCCGGCGAGTTTCCGCATCGCCGCGATCACCACGGCGATCACCACCGGCTGGATGCCGCCGAAGATCGCCGCGACCCAGGGCACCTCGCCATGCGCCGCCGCCACCCAGGCGAGCCCGATCATCAGCACCATGCCCGGCAGGATGAAGGCGAGCCCGGCCGCCAGCCCGCCCGCGAGCCCGTGCAGCCGCCAGCCGAGCCAGGTGGCGAGCTGCTGCGCCTCGGGCCCCGGCAGCATCATGGAAAAGGCGAGCCCGCGGTCGAAGCTTTTGCCCTCGATCCAGCGCGCGCGCTCGACGAGTTCGGTCTGCATCAGCGCGATCTGGCCGGCCGGTCCGCCGAAGGAGAGCAGCCCGATCTTGGCGTAGATCCGGGCGGCCTCGGCGAGGCTCGGGCGCGGCCGGGCCCCGGTCTCTGCGGTCGCGTCCATCGGTCCCTCCCTCACGCGATCGGGGCGAGCGACGCGCCCGCCGCCACGAGCGCCCCGAAGCCCCCCGCGACATAGCGCGCCTCGCGCCCGTGGACGAGGAGAAGTGCGCAGGCGACGCGGCTCACCTCGCGGCCGCGGACGCAGAACGCCAGGATCGGCCCCGCGGCGCGCGTGAGCGGGTCCGCATGGCCGAAGGAGAGGGGGTCGCGGATCGCCGTGCCGGCCACCGTCACGCCCGAGGCGGCGCGCGCGGCGGGCTCGCGGAGGTCGAGCAGCGTGGCGCCTTGGGCTCGCGCGGCAAGCGCGTCGGCGTCGGAGAGAAAGGGCCGTCGGTGCAAGGTCACGCGCGTCGTCCCCATGCGTCATGGGGCGGTGCTCGGGGCTGCGAGCCGGCCGGGGCCGGGCCCTGTCCGGGCGGGATCGCCGCTGCCCCGGGCCGCCCTTATGCCACGGGCCGGCGCTCGGGGGTGGCGCCGGTGGCCGCCGCGAGCCGGCCGGCGAGGGCGATGGGGTCGCCCTCGACCCGGAGCCGCTTGACCCGCGCCGTCGCGCCGGCCTCGAGCGTCACCGCGGACTTCGCGACCCCGAGCGCGGCCGCGACGAGGCGGAGGAGCGCCCGGTTGGCCGCGCCCTCCACCGGAGCCGCGGCCACGCGGGCCGCCAGCACCGGCCGTCCGTCGACCGCCACGATCCCGTCGATCCGGTCGCGCCCGGCCCGCGGCGTCAGGCGCACGGCGAGCGTGAGCCCGTCCGGCGCCGCGGCCCAGGGCCGGTCAGCCAAAGGACGGGCCGAAATTGATGTAGAGGATGCGCTGCAGCGCGATCAGCCCGACGATCACGATCAGCGGCGCGAAGTCGAGCCCGCCGGTCGGCGGCAGCACGCTGCGGATCGGCGCGTAGATCGGCTCGGTCAGCGCGTTGAGCCCGCGCCAGAGCGAGCCGACGAACTGGTTGCGCGTGTTGATCACGTCGAAGGCGATCAGCCAGCTCAGCACGGCCTGGATGATGATGATCCAGAGGAGGAGGTTCACGATCAGGTCGAAGACCGCGAGGAAGGACTGCATGCGTGGCTCCCCTTGCCGCTGCGGGGGCAGACGTAACGGCCGCGCGCGCCCGCGGCAAGGCCCGGCGGCGCGCCCGCCCCCGCGCCCCGCGGGCTCGCTTGACAGGCGGCGGGCCCCCGCGTATCGCGAGCCCCACGGGGCCGTAGCTCAGTTGGGAGAGCGCTGCAATCGCACTGCAGAGGTCAGGGGTTCGAATCCCCTCGGCTCCACCATCC
>CAZWDE010000364.1:0-3324 GCA_964632555.1 uncultured Limibaculum sp. | reverse complement strand
CCCCCTCAGCCGTCGAGGGGGCGGGCCTCGGAGACGAGCATGATCGGGATCCCCGACCGGATCGGATAGGCCAACCCCGCCGCCCGCGAGACGAGCTCGCCCGTCTCCCGGTTCCATTCGAGCGTGCCGCCCGAGGCCGGGCAGACCAGCGCCTCGATCAGCTTCGGGCTCGGCCGATAGGGTTCGGTGCCCGCGCCCGAGGGCGGCACCTCGGCGTGCGGCGCCCCGCCACCGCTGCCCGGCGGCGCCTCCCCGGTCACTGCAGCTGGCTCTTGTCGCCGCCCGAGGCGATCGCGAAGCGCAGCAGCGCCGTCAGCGTGTCGCGCCGGTCGCCGAGCCGCGGCGCCTCGAGCAGCGCCTGCTTCTCCTCGACCGAGAACGGGCACATGATCGAGAGCGAGTTGATCAGCATCTCCACCGGCGCGTCCTGCAGGCTCCCCCAGTCGGAGGACAGGTTGCACGACTCGAAATAGAGCCGCAGCAGCTCGAGGAAGTCGCGCCGGTCGAAGCCCTTGTCGCGCTCCGGCCCCGAGAGGTCGGCCTCGAAGTCGGCCCAGAGCGGGCGCACGCGGCGATAGGGGGTGAAGCCGTCGAGCTCCTCCGCGATGCGGAACCGGCTGACGCCCGAAAGCGCGATCAGGTAGCGCCCGTCCTCGGTCTCGGAGAACGAGGTCACCCGCCCCGCACAGCCGATCCGGTGGAGCCGCGGCGGCGAGCCGCTCTCGCCCATCGGCTGGATCATCCCGATCAGCCGGTGGTCCGACTTCAGCGTGTCGTCGAGCATGGCGAGATAGCGCGGCTCGAAGATGTTGAGCGGCAGACGCGCGCGCGGCAGCAGCAGCGCGCCGGGCAGCGGGAAGATCGGGATGACGTCCGGCAGGTCTGCGAGGGCGAAGCGCCGCGTCATGCGGGTCCTTTCGTGGGGAGCCTCAGGAGAAGATCATCGAGCTGAGCCGCCGCCGCCCGCTCTTCGCCACCGGGTCCTTGGGGCCGAGCGTGTCGAAGAGCTTCATCAGCTGCTCCTTGGCGGCGCCCTCGTTCCACTCCCGGTCGCGCCGGAAGAGCTCCAGCAGCTCATCGACGGCGCCGGCGTGGTCGCCGCGCGCCGAGAGGGCGACCGCGAGGTCGTAGCGCGCCTGGTGGTCGTCGGGGTCGCGGGCGAGCGCGGCGCGGAGCTGGTCGACCGGCCCCGCGTCGGCGGCCTGCTCGGCGAGCTCGACCGCGGCGCGCGCCGCCTGCACCTGCCCGTCCTGCGCCAGCTTCGCCGGCAGGGCCTCGAGGGCCGCGCGGGCGCGGGCGACCTCGCCCTGCGCGACCGCCGCCCGCACCAGCCCGGCATGGGCGCGCGCGTTCTCCGGGTCCTCGGCCGCCACCGCCCGGTAGGTCTCCTCGGCCTCGGCGTGCCGGCCGGCCTCGAGCATCTGGTCGGCCGCGTCGAGCGCCTCGTCGAGCCCCGAGACCCCGGCCATCTCGGCGAGGCGCTGCACGAAGGCCTGGACCTCGGAGGCCGGCAGCGCGCCCTGGAAGCCGTCGACCGGCTGGCCCTGATAGAAGGCGTAGACCGTCGGGATCGACTGGATCTGCAGCTGGCCCGCGACCATCTGGTTCTGGTCGACATTGACCTTGACCATCCGGACCTTGCCGTTCGTCGCGTTCACCGCGGCCTCGAGCGCCGGGGTCAGGGTGCGGCACGGACCGCACCACGGCGCCCAGAAATCGACGATCACCGGCACCTCGCGCGAGGCCTGGATCACGTCGGCCATGAAGCTCGCATCCGTCGTGTCCTTGACGGGGCTGGCGGGGGCGGTCTTGCTCAGGTCCATCATCGCTCGGTCCTCGATCGCTCGGGCTGCCGTAGGGGCGGCCTCTCCGTGGGCTGCGCCCTCACATAGAGACTGCCGCAGACCCCCGCAATCATGGCTCCCCTCCGCCGCCCGCGCCGGCCTCGGCCGCGGCGGCCTCGAGCGCGTCGAAATCGACCCAGAGCGGCTCGTGCCCGGTGATCGCGAACAGGCGGGCGAGATCGGCGGTCGCGATCGCCGCCGTCGCCGCGTTGTGGAGCGGATGGGCGTAGATCCGCGGCGCCGCCGCGATCGCGCGGTCGAGCGCCACGCGGACCCGGCGCTCCGGGTCGTTGACCACGGCGAAGGGCGTCACCGCGCCGGGCTGCACGCCGAGCGCCGCGTCAAGCTGGTCGGGCTTGCCGAACGAGCAGTTCTTGGCGCCGATCGCCCGCTCGAGGTCGCGGATCCGGATCCGGCGCTGCTCGAGACAGGTGACGAGCCAGAGCTGGCCGCGCTTCTCGCGCAGGAAGAGGTTCTTCACATGGGCGCCGGGCGCGTCGGGCAGCGCGTCGCGGGCGGCCTGCGCGTCCGCGACCGTGCGGAGCGGGGGATGCTCGCAGTGCTCCCAGCCGATCCCGTGGCGCTCGAAGAGGGCGTAGAGCCGCGCCTCGCCCGTCCTGTCCCCCGATGCCATCTCGCCTCCATCCGCCTGGGCGAGACGTAGCCGCGCCGCGCCCCGCGACAAGCGGGCCGGCGGGGCGCCGGTCCCCGGCCCGTCGTCGGGCGCTCACCCGGGCCTCACCGGGCGAAGATGACCCGGTGCGACCAGCTCGCGCCGTCGCTGACCACGAGATCCGCGAAGCCGAGCAGCTTCGCGAGGTCGAACCACGTGGCCCGCGCCTCGATCCCGTTGTTGATGAAGAACTCGGTGGCGCGGGCGTTGGAGGTCAGCTGGGCGAGCACGCCGCGCGCGCGGAACAGCGTGCGGAACACCTCGTCGTCGAGCGCGACGATGATCATGTGCTCGGCCTCGGCCCCCTTGGCGAAGATCGCGAAGCGCGGGCTCTCGGGCGCCTCGAGCTGGGCCTTGGTGATCTGCGTGATGAAGGCGACGCGCATCTCCCGGGTCACCGGCGCGATCGAGCGCGTCAGCTGGCGCTCGAACACCTCCTCGGAGGCGACCGGCGGATAGTAGTAGCCCTCGCGCGTCTCGGCCGCGGCGGCGGCCGCGAACGCGATCGGCAGGAGAAGGGCGGCAAGGCGGGCGCGGGCCGTCGGCATGGGCGTGTCTCCCTCGGTCTCGGTCCGGCACAGATGACCCCGCCCGGCCCCGCCGATCAAGCGTCCTCGGCGGCGGCGGCGATCACGTTCCGCGCCCGGCCCGGGCCTCGGGGGCGAAGGGGCTCCCGCGTTCGGGGACGGAATGCCGGCGTCCTCCGGCCGTGCCGCCGCGGGGGCCGCGCGGCGTGAGGGCCACGACCCGGCGGCCGCCGGAACGGGTCCCGCCGCCGGACGCCGCGCAGCCTCGGCGCCACGCCCG
>CAZWDE010000363.1:0-3325 GCA_964632555.1 uncultured Limibaculum sp. | reverse complement strand
CCTCGGCGTTCTCGACGACCTTGGCGTGCGACCCGTCCATGATGGCGACGCACGAGTTGGTGGTTCCGAGATCGATCCCGATGACTTTCGACATGTTGGCTCCTCTTGGCGATCATCCGCCCGGGTCCGGGCTCGGCCCCCGGGCACAGGTCCCACGGCACGCAAGGCTAGGATGAGATTGCGGCGGATATAGTCGGCGCTATCCTGCGCTGCAAGCGAGGGAAGCCGGCGAAACGCGCGGGCGACGAGGTCGGTGTTATGGAGAGCGAACCGTCTCGGGCGGGCCGGGCGCGCTTCCGCGCCGGCGACGACCGGCTGGAGATCGTGATCCCGGCCGCGCGGCGGATCGTCGGGACGCTCTTTCTCGCGGTCTGGCTCGGCGCCTGGGCGTTCGGCGAGGCGCTCGCGATCGGGCTCCTGCTCGGGGGCGCGGGCGGGGCGAGCCTCTTTCCGCTCCTCTGGTTCGGCGCGTGGACCCTCGGCGGCCTCGTCACCCTCGCGGCCTTCGTGTGGACGCTCGCGGGGCGGGAGGCGGTGACCGTCACGCCCCGCGAGCTCCGTGTCGTGCGCGCGATGCCGCTGCTGCGCCGCGGCTGGAGCTACGACGCCGGCGCGGTCCGCGATCTGCGCGCGCGCCCGCCCCTCCCGGGCGGGTCGAGCCGGCGCCGCGGCGTCCCGGCGATCCTCTCGGGGCGCGATCTCGGCTCCGTCGCCTTCGACCACGGCTCCGGCACCGCGGGCTTCGGCATCGACCTCGGCGAGCGGGAGGCGGCGGAGCTGGCGGCCACGGTCGAGCGGTGGCTCGCCGACGCCCGCGGCGATCGCCGGTGACGGGCGCCCCGGAGAGCCGCGAGGAGATCGCGCCCGGCGCCGTGCTGCACCGCGGGCATCTCGGGCGGGCGGCGCAGGAGGCGATGGTGGCGGCGCTGCGCGCGGTGATCGCCGAGGCGCCGCTGGTCCGCCCCGTCACGCCCTGGGGCAAGCCGATGTCGGTGCGCATGACCTCGGCCGGGCGGCTCGGCTGGGTGATCGAGCGCGGGCGCTACCGCTACAGCGCCGTCCACCCCGAGACCGGGCGGCCCTGGCCGCCGATCCCGGCGGCGGTGCTCGAGGTCTGGCGCGCCGTGTCGGGCTGGCCGGAGGACCCCGACTGCTGCCTCGTCAACTGGTACGGAGAGGGCGCGCGCATGGGCCTCCACCGCGACGCCGACGAGGGCCCCGACCTCTCGGCCCCCGCCTTCGCCGCGCCGGTCGTCTCGGTCTCGCTCGGCGACCCGGCGCGGTTCCGCATCGGCGGGCGCGCGCGCAAGGACCCGACGCGCTCCGCGATCCTCGCCTCGGGCGACGTGCTGGCGATGGGCGGAGCCTCGCGGCTCGCCTATCACGGGATCGACCGCGTGATGTTCGGCGAGGGCGACCTGCTGCCCGATGGCGGGCGCATCAACCTCACCCTGCGCGTGGTCCGGCTCTGACCCCCGTTGCGGGCGCGCGCCGCACTCCCTACCTCGCGCGAAACGCGAAAGGAGCTGCCGATGAAGTGCCCCGTCTGCCGCAACGCCGCGCTGGTGATGACCGAGCGCCAGGGTGTCGAGATCGACTACTGCCCGGAGTGCCGGGGGGTCTGGCTGGACCGTGGGGAGCTCGACAAGATCATCGAGCGCAGCGCCGGCAGCGGCCCGGCCGCCGGCGCGAGCGAGGCCCGTCAGCCGGCGCCGTGGTCGGGCGAGCGCGGCGAGACGCCCCGCAAGAAGAAGCGCGAGAGCCTGCTCTCCGAGCTCTTCGACTTCTGATCCGCCGGGCCGCGCGGGTCGCGCCGAAGGCCTTCCGCGACCGGGCCGTCCTTGGCTAATCTGCGCGTGCGGTGTCGGTCGGGAGAGGGTCGATGGGTCTCGGAGCAATCCTCAGAGGGTTTGGCGCGGCGGCGGTCCTCGGCGTGGCGGCGACGGCGGCCGCGTTCGAGATCCGACCGGAGGTCTACAAGACCTGCCTCGGGCTGGCGGAGTGCGATCTGGGCGCCGCCCGGCTCGTGGCGCGGGGCGGCGACGCCGGTCGCCCCGCGGTCCTCGCCGAGCAGGACGATCCCGCGCGCGGCGGGGTGCGGGGGCTCGGCGTCGCCCACGCGCCGGGCAACGGGTTCAACGATCCGGAGCTTCAGGGGCCCGTGGCCGGCGCGGGCGCCGAGCGCATCGAGGTGGTCTATGCGCGGCCGCAGCGGGTGCGCGCGATCACGGTGGCGCATCTCTTCAATCCCCAGCACATCGGCGACGACCCGACCGAGGAGGCCGTGATCGAGGCGTTCCTCGACGGCGAGACGGTCGGCACCGTGGTGCTGACGAGCCTCGACGACCGCACCGTCAGCGCCCTCGGTCCGGTCGGCACGGTCGACCGCCGCTCGACGGAAGCCGGGGTGATCGACCTCGAGGACCCCTTCGCCGACGCGATCGTCGACCGGCTGGTGTTCAGCGCGCCCGGCGTGCCGGCGGGCGACAGCTCCGACTATTCGATCGCCCGCATCGCCACCGAGCCGGCCGGCGACTGATCCGCCGGCCGCGCCCGCTCAGGCGGTCGCCTTCGCCGGGCTGTCCGACAGCGGATAGGTGAGCCGGCCCACCATCTCCTTCGGGCAGACCTGCCAGAAGCGGCCGAGCTGCTCGTCCCAGTCGCGCAGGATCTCGCGGCCGAGCGCGCTCTCGGTTTCGGCCACGTGCTCGCGCACGAGCCCGAGCAGAACCTCGGCCCAGAAGCGGCTCTCGATCCGCTGCACGAGGATCGAGGTCGGGTTGATCCGGCGCAGGAACGTCTCGTCGGGGTCGCGCACGAAGGCCATGCCGCCGGTCATGCCGGCGCCGAAATTGTCGCCCACGCCCCCGAGGATCGCGGCGAGCCCGCCGGTCATGTACTCGCAGCCGTTCGAGCCGCAGCCCTCGACGACCACCGTGGCGCCGGAGTTGCGCACGCAGAACCGCTCGCCGGCCTGACCCGCCGCGAAGAGCTTGCCCCCCGTCGCGCCATAGAGAACGGTGTTGCCGAGGATCGTGTTGTCCTGCGCCCGCAGCGGCGACGTCAGCGGCGGCCGCACGACGACGGTGCCGCCGGACAGGCCCTTGCCGACATAGTCGTTGGCGTCGCCGAACACGACGATCTTGAGCCCGGGCGCGGCGAAGGCGCCGAGCGACTGGCCGGCCGAGCCCTCGAGACGCACGGTCAGGTGCCCCTCCTGCAGCTGGTTCTTCATCCCGAAGCGCCGCACGATGTGCGACGAGACGCGCGTGCCGACGGTGCGCTGGGTGTTCTCGACCGTGTAGTCGAGCTGCATCTTCTCGCC
>CAZWDE010000362.1:0-3330 GCA_964632555.1 uncultured Limibaculum sp. | reverse complement strand
GGCGCCTGCCGGAGGCCACGGTGCCGCCCCTGGCCCCGGCGCCCGAGCGCGCGGGCGCGCCGGGGCCTGCGCGGTCGGAGCGCATCGGCGCCGCCCCGGCCCCGCGCGCCGACGGCTTCGTGCGCTATGGCGGAGGGACCATCGGCGGCGTGGCCGGCGGCGGTCTGCCGGCGGGGCTCGCGGGCGACGCGCCGCGGATCACGCTCAACCTGACGGACACGCCGATCGAGGCGATCGCCGAGAAGGTGCTCGGCGACCTGCTGGGGGCCACCTACCTGATCGAGGACCGCTTCGAGGGCGTCGCGACGCTGCGCACCGAGCGGCCGATGACCCCCACCGAGATCCTGTCGCTTTTCGAGGCGGTCCTCGCCTCCCGCGGGGCGGCGCTCGTCTATGCCGAGGGCACCTTCCGCATCGTCCCGGCCGATCCCGAGAGCGCGGCGCTGCGCTCGGCGCCGCTCCAGACCCGGGGCTCGGCGCTCGGCTACGGCACCCGCGCGGTGCGGCTCCGCCACGGCCTCGCCTCGGAGATCGCCGAGCTGCTGCGCCCCGTGGCCCCCGAGGGCGCGATCCGCAGCGCCGACGACCGCCGCGGGCTGCTGCTGCTCTCGGGCACCGCCGGGCAGCTCGACGAGCTCGAGCGGATGATCGCGCTCTTCGACGTCGACTGGCTCGCGGGCCGGTCGGTGGCGCTCCTGCCGCTCCGGCGCGCCGATCCCGTCCGGGTGGCCGACGAGCTGAGCTTCACGCTGGCCGCCGAGGATCCCGATCAGGCCGCGAGCACCCGCATCCGCCCGATCGAGCGGGCCCGCGCCGTGCTGGTCGTCACCCGGAGCCCGGCGGCGATGCAGGCCGTCGAGAGCCTCCTGCCCTATCTCGACTATGCCGGCGACGACCGCCGCTCGGTCTACCTCTACCGCGCGCAGAACCGGCCGGCGGACGAGCTGGCGGAGATCCTCGGCCGGGTCTTCGGCGAGGCGCAAGGTCTCGGTCCGGCGGCGCCCGGCGGCGCGGAGGCGATCGAGGCCGAGGTTCGGCCCGCCGCCTTCGGCCCCGACCGCGGGCGGCGGCCCGGCTTCTCCGCGGTGCCCGACGCCGCCGGCAACGCGCTCGTCATCCGCGCCGAGCCCGAGGTCTATGCCGAGGCGCACGCGATCCTCGAGCGGCTCGACACCGTGCCGGACCAGGTGCTGCTCGAGGTGACCTTCGCCGAGATCACGCTGGCGGACGAGCTGCGCTACGGGCTCGAATACTTCCTGCGGTTCGGCGATTTCGAGGGTCAGTTCGTCGGCAACGCGCTCGGCGCGGTCGCCCCGCAGCCGCCCGGGCTCTCGCTGCTGCTCGCGGGCACCGACGGCGCCGTGGTGCTCAACGCGCTCGACGACGTGACCGACCTCAAGATCGTCTCGACGCCCTCGATCATGGTGCTCGAGAACGCCGAGGCGCTGCTGCAGGTCGGCGACCAGGTGCCGATCATCACCCAGAGCTCGGTCAGCACCGGGGATCCGGACGCGCCGATCGTCAACGCGATCAGCTACCGCGACACCGGGGTCAGCCTCCGCGTCGTGCCGCGCATCTCCGACGCCGGCGCGGTGACGCTGGTGATCGACCAGGACGTGAGCGACGTGGTGCCCACCACGACCTCGGGCATCGACAGCCCGACGATCCGCCAGCGCCGCGTGGCGACGCAGGTGGTGGTGTCCGATGGCCAGAGCATCGCGCTCGGCGGGCTGATCCGGAACTCCGACGGCGAGAGCGTCACGGGCATCCCGCTGCTCAAGGACATACCCGTCGCGGGCGCGCTCTTCCGCACCACCGAGGAGACCTCGGCGCGCACCGAGCTTCTGGTGATGATCACGCCGCGGGTGGTGCGCAATCCGCTCGAGGCGCGGGAGGTGACGGAGGAGCTGCGAAGCCGTCTGGTCGCGCTGCGCGGCGATCTCGGGCTCTGAGCGCGGCCGGGCCGGTCGTCAGCCGCCGAGATCGGCCGCGTCGCCCTCCCCGCCCTCGACGCCGTCCGCCCCGAGGGAGCGCACGCTCGGCCGCCGGGCCCCGCGCGCCGCGTAGAGATAGGCGTTGCCCCACGGATCGGCGGGCACCGCCTCGTCCTGGAGATAGGGGCCCTGCCAGCCGGCCGCGCCGCGCGGGGGGCGCACCAGCGCCTCGAGGCCCTCGGGCTCGGTCGGATAGCGCCCGACATCGAGCAGAAAGAGATCGAGCGCGGCGCGCAGCCCCTCGATCTGGGTCTCGGCGGTCTGCTGCTTGGCGCGGCCGAAATAGCCGATCACCTGCGGGCCGACATAGCCGGCCAGCAGCGCGAGGATGGCGAGGACGACGAGCAGCTCGACGAGGCTGAAGCCGGCCTCGCGGCGGCGGGATCGGCGACGGGACATGGGCGGGTCTCCCTTGCGATGGGTCGGTGCGTCAGCGGATCGCGGCGGCGCCGGCGAGCATCCGGTCGAGCGCCGCGTCCTCGAGGCCGTGACGGGCGCGCCAGGCGCGCACGCGGCGGAGGTCGGGCTCCGAGCCGGCCGCGAGCGCCGCGGCGAGCAGGAGGCGAAGATCGGCCGGTTCCTTGAGCGTCGCCCAGTTGGCGCGGGCGAGGCGGAGCGCCTTCTCGGCGTCGCCCTCGATCCGGAGCGCGACCCACGCCTCCTCGGCGAGGTGACGGTGGGTGCCCTCGTGCCCGCCCGCCACGGTCTCCATCAGGGCGGCCATGAGCTCGGGCGCCGGCGCGCCGCGCGCGTGGGCCGCCCGCAGGCGGAGGGCGAGCGCGCGGCCGGTGGACATGCGCCCGAGGAGCGCGCGGGCGTCCTCGGGCCGCCCGGTCTCGGCCAGCAGCTCGGCCAGCTCGAGGCGGAGCCGCGTCGCCTCGGGCGCGAGCGCCAGCGCGCGGGCATAGGCGCGCTCGGCACGCTCCGCCTGTCCGATCCGGGCGAGGATCTCGCCGCGCAGCCCCTCCGTCCAGCCCCGGACGGCCGGCCCGGAGCGGGCGTCGGCGCGCGCGGCGCGGCCGATCAGCGCGAGCGCCTCGGCCGCCCGACCCGTGAGGCTCGCGATCCGCGCATGGCAGGCCGCGCGCGGCAGCGGCGGGACGGCGCGCGGCAGGGCGCGGCAGTCGGCCCTCGCCCCGGCGTAGCGGCCGAGCGTCGCGCGCACGAAGGCCCGCGTCAGCCGCGCCTGGCCGAGCCCCGGGTCGCGCGCGAGCGCGGCTCCGAGATCGGCGAGCGCGCCGTCGAAATCGTGCCCGTGCTGGCGGATCACGGCACGCAGCGTCAGGAGCTGCGGATCGCCGGGACGGCGGCGCGTGACGCCGTGATCCGGGCGCTG
>CAZWDE010000361.1:0-3360 GCA_964632555.1 uncultured Limibaculum sp. | reverse complement strand
CGCGAGGCGCTCGGCCTCGCGGCCCCGCCGGCGCCGGCCGCCTCGGGCTGGGGGCAGGCGCCGGCCGCGGCGCCCGACGCCGCCCCGCTGATCGATCTCTCGGGGCTCGCCTGGATGGCCTGGACCCCCGAGACGGGCGCCTTCTTCCTCGCGGTCCTCGCGGCCCTCGCCACGATGACGGGCATCGAGATCGCGCGGCCGGGCGGCGCTCCGCGGCGCGGCCTCTTCGGCATCGTGACGACGCGGGGCGACCGGCTGTTCATCACGCTCCTCGGCTCGGCGTGGATCCTGATCGGCTGGCTCGCGGCCGCCGGCGCGCCGCTCTGGGGCGGGGCCGGGCTCGCGCTGCTCTGGGCGGTCCTCGTCTTCTGGCGCGGCTGACCGGGCCGGGCCCCGCGCGCGGGCCCGCGCGCGGGGTCCGGCGCGGGTGGCTCAGAGCGCGGTCCATCCGCCGTCGACCGAGATCGTCGTGCCGGTGATCTGCTGCGCGTCGTCCGAGCACAGGAAGGCGACCACGCCGCCCATCTGCTCGGTGGTGGCGAACGCCTTGGAGGGCTGGCGCTCCAGCAGCACCTCGCGGATCACCTGCTCGCGGCTCATGTTGTACTTCGCCATCGTGTCGGGGATCTGGTCCTCGACCAGCGGCGTCAGCACATAGCCCGGGCAGACCGCGTTGGCCGTGATCGGCTCCTCGGCGGTCTCGAGCGCGACGACCTTGGTGAGCCCGACGATGCCGTGCTTGGCCGCGACATAGGCCGACTTGAAGGGCGAGGCGGTGAGCCCGTGCGCCGAGGCGATGTTGACGACGCGGCCCCAGCCCGCCTTGCGCATCTCCGGCAGCGCCGCCGCCGTGGTGTGGAACGCCGAGGTCAGGTTGATCGCGAGGATCGCGTTCCACTTCTCGACCGGGAAGTCCTCGATCTTCTCGACATGCTGGATGCCGGCGTTGTTGACGAGGATGTCGATCCGGCCGAAGGCCTCGACCGTCTTGGCGATCAGCGCGCGGCACTGCTCGCCGTTCGACATGTCCGCCTGGATGTATTTCGCCTCGGCATTGGTCTCCCGGGAGATCTTGTCGGCGAGGGCGTGGTCGTCGGCGGTGTCGGAGAACGAGTTGAGCACCACCTTGGCGCCGCGGCGGGCGAGCTCCTCGGCGACGCCGAGGCCGATGCCGGAATTCGATCCGGTGACGACGGCGACCTTACCTGCGATCGACATGGGCGAACCTTTCTGCTGATGGGCGGCGCGCGGCCGGCTGCGGGACGAGGCGTGTCTGGACCCGCGCGGCGCGCCCGGTCCATGCTGCG
Organism: uncultured Limibaculum sp.; assembly: GCA_964632555.1. Lineage (GTDB taxonomy): Bacteria > Pseudomonadota > Alphaproteobacteria > Rhodobacterales > Rhodobacteraceae > Thermohalobaculum. The sequence continues at coordinate 2,053 of CAZWDE010000361.1, read as the reverse complement.
GCGCGAACCTACTCCAGGGAGGGCCGGGCGATGAAGAGGCTCCCGTCTATGGGCACCGCGACGCGCAAAAAAAAGGCGCCCCGCAAGCGGGGCGCATCCAGTGTTGAGGCAGGTTTCATACAGGCAAGAAACCTATCGAGCAGTGCCTTAAGGATACGCCAAGGGCCCCGGAGCGGCAAGGGGCTTTTCCACAGCCGGTGGGGCCGGGCCCTCGGGCGCCGCGGCCGGGCCGGCCTCGCGGCGCTGCTGCTCGCCGCCCTGCCGGCCGCCGCCGAGCCGCGTCACGGGATCGCGATGCACGGCGAGCCCGCGCTGGCGGCGGGCTTCGCGGCGCTGCCCTACGCGAACCCCGACGCGCCGGGCGGCGGCACGATCGCGTTCGGCGAGGTCGGCGGCTTCGACAGCCTCAACCCCTTCGTGCTCCGGGGCCGCGCGCCCTGGGCGCTCTCCGCCTACACGCACGAGACGCTGATGGCACGGAGCTGGGACGAGCCCTTCACGCTCTACGGGCTGCTCGCCGAGAGCGTGGAGACCCCGCCCGACCGCTCCTCGGTCACCTTCCGCCTGCGCCCGGAGGCGCGCTTCTCCGACGGCAGCCCGGTGACGGTCGAGGACGTGATCTGGTCGATCGAGGCGCTGGGGCGCGAGGGCCATCCGCGCTACCGCGCCGCCTGGGAGGCCATCGAGAGCCTCGAGCGGGTCGGCGATCGGGGGGTGCGAATCGCCTTCGCCGAGGCGAATCGCGAGCTGCCGCTGATCATGGGGCTGCGGCCCGTGCTCAAGCGGCCCGCCGACGGCCGGCTGCCGGAGGCAGGCCTCGCGCCGCTCACGGGATCGGGGCCCTATGTCGTCGCCGAGGCCGAGCCCGGCCGGCGCCTCGTGCTGCGGCGCGACCCCGACTGGTGGGGGCGCGGCCTGCCGGTCAACGCCGGGCTGCACAACGCCGACACGGTGCGCTTCGAGTATTTCCGCAACGAGGACGCGCTCTGGTCGGCGGTGCTCACCGGCGCGGTCACGCTCTTCCCCGACCGCGACCCGGTGCGCTGGGCCGAGGGCTACGACGTGGCGGCGGTCGCCGAGGGCCGCCTCGTGCGCCACGAGATCCCGCACCGGCGGCCGACGGGCATGGAGGGCTTCGTCTTCAACACGCGCCGCGCGCCGTTCGACGACCGGCGGGTGCGCGAGGCGCTGGCCCTCGCCTTCGACTGGTCGTGGATCAACGCGCGGCTCTACGGCGGGGCCTACGAGCGCATCGGGAGCTATTTCGACAACTCGGAGCTCGGTTTCGACGGTCCGGCCGAGGGGGCCGAGCGCGCGCTTCTCGCGCCCTTCGCGGACGGGCTGCCCGAGGGCGCGCTCGAGGGCGGCTGGCGCCCGCCGGGGGGCGACGGGGCGCAGAACCGCCGGGCGCTCCGCCGCGCCGGCCAGCTCCTCGACGCGGCCGGCTGGGCGGTCGAGGGCGGCGTGCGCCGCCGCGAGGGCCGCCCGCTCGCGGTCGAGGTGCTCGTCGTCTCGGCGGCGCACGAGACGGTGGCCGCGCTCTGGTCCGACGCGCTGGCCCGGCTCGGGGTGCGCGCCGAGGTGCGCCGGGTCGACGCCGCGCAATACGAGGCGCGCCGGCGCGACTACGACTACGACGTCACGGTCAACCGCTGGTGGCTGAGCCTGTCGCCCGGCACGGAGCTCTGGCTCTATTTCGGCTCGGAGGGCCGCGAGCGGCCGGGCACGCGCAACTACATGGGGGTGGCCGAGCCGGCGGTCGACGCGATGATCCGGGCGCTGCTCGGCGCCGCGCGGCGCGCGGCGTTCGTCGCCGCGGTGCGCGCGCTCGACCGGGTGCTGTCCGCGGGGATCTACGTCGTGCCGTTCGGCCATCTGCCGGGCGACCGGGTCGCGGCCGCGGCGGCGCTGCGCCGTCCGGAACGGTCGGCCCTCTACGGGTTCCGCCCCGAGGTCTGGTGGGTCGCCCCGGACCCCTGACGGAGGCGCGGCCCGAACGCCCCGGTGCGGGCCGGGCGCACCCGCCCGCCCACCCCGCGCCCGGCCCGCACCG
>CAZWDE010000360.1:0-3396 GCA_964632555.1 uncultured Limibaculum sp. | reverse complement strand
AAGACCGTCGATGTGAAGAAGTCCCATGTCGGGCTCACCTTCATCCGCGACTCGACCGTGCGCCACGAAAGCTTCACCGAGCGGGCGCCGAAGCTCGGCGGGCTCGTGGAGTTCTATCGGAGCCCCGACCGCGTGCAGTGGTCGCCCACCGGCATCAACGTGCCCGACTATCCGAAGCTCGCGCAGATCTGGTGGCAGCAGATCGGCGACGTGAACTCGGGCGCCTTCACGCCGCAGGAGGCGATGGACCGGCTCGCGCAGGAGATGGACACGGTGATGGCCCGCATGGAGGCGGCCGACAAGCAGGCCGGCGTCTATGGCGGCTGCGGGCCCCGCCTCAACGAGCCGCGCGATCCGGAGTACTGGCTCTCCCAGCCGGGCAGCCCCAAGGCCAAGCTCGAGAACGAGAAGCCGCAGGGCGAGACCGTCGCCTACGAGGAGCTGATCAAGCGCTGGAGCGAGGCGCAGAACTGAGCCTCGCCGCCGCTCCGCCCGGGGGCGCCCGCGCCCCCGGCCGCGCGCCGCCGCCCCGACCCCAGCCGCCCCGGATCCCGATGACGCTCGAGCTCGCAGAGGTGGAAAAGGCGGTCGGCGGCGAGACGCACATCCACCCGACCGATCTCGCGCTCGAGCCGGGGGGCTTCACCACCCTCCTCGGCACCACGCGGGCCGGCAAGACGACGCTGATGCAGCTGATGGCCGGGCTCGAGCGGCCGACCGCCGGGCGCATCCGGATGAACGGGCGCGACGTCACCGGCGTGTCGGCGCGCCGCCGCCGGGTGGCCATGGTGCACCAGCAGTTCGTCAACTATCCCTCCTTCACGGTGCGGGAGAACATCGCCTCGCCGCTCCGGGTCGCGCGCCTGCCCCGCGCCGAGATCGAGCGGCGGGTCGGCGAGGCGGCGGCGCTTCTCCGCCTCGACGGGCTGCTCGACCGCCGGCCGTCCGAGCTCTCGGGCGGGCAGCAGCAGCGCACCGCGATCGCCCGCGCGCTGGTGAAGGACGCCGAGCTCGTGCTGCTCGACGAGCCGCTCGCCAATCTCGACTTCAAGCTGCGCGAGGAGCTGCGCGAGGAGCTGCCGCGCCTCTTCGCCGAGAAGGGCGCGATCGTCGTCTACGCCACCACCGAGCCCTCGGAGGCGCTGCTGCTCGGCGGGCACACCGCGACGCTGCACGAGGGCCGCGTGACCGGCCACGGGCCGAGCTCGGCGCTCTACCGCGCGCCGGCCGACCTGCTCACCGCGCAGGTCTTCTCCGAGCCGCCGATCAACACCGTCACGGTCGAGAAGATCGGATCGCGCGTGCTGCTCGGCCGCACCGCCAGCTGGGAGGCGCCGGGCCATCTCGCCGCCCGGCCGGACGGCCGGTTCACGCTGGCGATCCGGCCCCACCACGTGCGCCCGGCCGCCGCCGAGGACGACGTGGCGGTCGAGGGGCGGGTGATCGTCACCGAGCTCTCGGGCTCGGAGTCGGTCGTGCATTTCGACATGGACGGGGTCGCCTGGATCTCGCTCGCCCACGGCATCCACGCGCTCGAGGTGGGCGCGCGGGCGCGCTTCGCGATCGACCTCGCGGGCGCGCTCTATTTCGACGGCGACGGCCGCCGGATCGGGGCCTGAGATGGCGCGGATCACGCTCGAGGGGCTCGCCCACGCCTATGCCCGCCGGCCGGAGGCCGAGGCCGACTGGGCGCTCAAGACGCTCGACCTCGAATGGCGCGACGGCGGCGCCTATGCGCTTCTCGGCCCGTCGGGCTGCGGCAAGACCACCCTGCTCAACCTCATCTCGGGCCTGCTGCGGCCGACCCGCGGGCGCATCCTGTTCGACGGGCGCGACGTGACCCGCGCGACGCCCGACCGGCGCAACATCGCGCAGGTGTTCCAGTTCCCGGTGATCTACGACACGATGACCGTGGGCGCGAACCTCGCCTTCCCGCTCCGCAACCGCCGAGTCGAGCCGGCCCGCATCGCCGCGCGGGTCGCGGAGATCGCCGCCATGCTCGAGCTCGACGACATGCTCGAGGCGCCGGCCGCCGGGCTCTCGGCCGACCAGAAGCAGAAGATCTCGCTCGGGCGCGGGCTGGTGCGCGAGGACGTGGCCGCGATCCTGCTCGACGAGCCGCTGACGGTGATCGACCCGCATCTCAAGTGGCGGCTCCGCTCCAAGCTGCGCGAGCTGCACGCGCGGGTGGCGCGCACGATGATCTACGTGACCCACGACCAGACCGAGGCGCTGACCTTCGCCGACGAGGTGGTGGTGATGGAGGCCGGCCGCGTGGTGCAGGTCGGCACGCCCGAGGCGCTCTTCGAGCGGCCGGGGCACGTCTTCGTCGGCCACTTCATCGGCAGCCCGGGGATGAACGTGCTGCCGGCCGCGCCCGAGGGCGGCGGCGCGTGGATCGAGGGCGGGCCCTTCGTGCCGGTGGCCAACCCCGCCGGCCGGGCCGGCGGGCGCTGCGAGATCGGCGTGCGCCCGGAATTCGTGCGCTTCGCCCCGCCCGAGGAGGGGCTGCCGGCCGAGATCGTGCGCGTCGCCGATGCCGGGCGCTACCGCGTGGTCGAGGCGCGGCTCGGCCGCCACCGGGTGCGGATGCTCGCGCCCGAGGCCGCCGAGATCCCGGCCGAGCCCGCCCTCGCCTTCGAGCCCTCGCGCACCTTCCTCTACCGCGACGGCTGGCTCGCCGGGGAGGCCCCGTGAGCCTCCGCCGCGAGACCCAGGCGGGCTGGTGGTTCGTGCTGCCGGCGCTGCTGCTCGTGGCGTTCAACGCGCTGATCCCGCTGATGACGGTGGTCAACTACTCGGTGCAGGAGAGCTTCGGCGACAACGTGTTCTTCTGGTCGGGGCTGCGCTGGTACGAGGAGCTGCTCGCCTCGGAGCGGTTCCACGCCGCGCTCGGCCGGCAGCTGCTGTTCACCGGGCTGATCCTCGCGATCGAGGTGCCGCTCGGCCTCGCCATCGCGCTCTCGATGCCGCGACGCGGGCCCTTCGTGCCGGTCTGCCTCGTGCTGATGGCGCTGCCGCTGCTGATCCCGTGGAACGTGGTGGGGGCGATGTGGAACATCCTCGCGCTGCCCGACATCGGCCTTCTCGGCCACGGGCTCAACGCGCTGGGGTGGGACTACAACTTCACGCAGGATCCGGTGGACGCCTGGATCACCATCGTCCTGATGGATGTGTGGCACTGGACCTCGCTCGTCGCGCTCCTCGCCTTCGCCGGGCTCACCGCGATCCCCGAGGCCTACTACCAGGCGGCGCGGATCGACGGCGCCTCGCGGCTCGCCGTGTTCCGCCACATCGAGCTGCCGAAGATGAGCCGGGTGCTGACCATCGCGGTGCTGCTCCGCTTCATGGACAGCTTCATGATCTACACCGAGATCTCGGTGCTGACCGGCGGCG
>CAZWDE010000359.1:0-3402 GCA_964632555.1 uncultured Limibaculum sp. | reverse complement strand
ACGGCCCCTCGCCGACGCGCGTGGTGTAGGCCTTGACGATGCCGAGCGTGAAGTCGATCGCGTGCACGCCGAGCCCGGTGCCGGTCGCGGCCATGCCCGCGGTGGTGTTGGACGAGGTGACGAAGGGGTAGGTGCCGAAATCGACGTCGAGCAGCGCCCCCTGCGCACCCTCGAAAAGGATGCGCCGCCCCGCCGCGCGCACCTCCGCGAGGTCGCGCCACACCGGGCCCGCATAGGGCAGGATCTCGGGCGCGATCATCTGCAGGCTCTCGAGCAGCGCGCCCCGGTCGACCGGCGCGGCGCCGAGCCCGCGCCGCAGCGCGTCGTGATGCGCGAGCAGCCGGTCGATCCGCGCCTCCAGCGTCGCGGCGTCGGAGAGGTCGCCGAGCCGGATCGCGCGCCGGCCCACCTTGTCCTCGTAGGCCGGGCCGATGCCCCGGCCGGTGGTGCCGATCTTGGCGACGCCCGCGGCCTCCTCGCGCATCCGGTCGAGATCCTGGTGCACCGGCAGGATGAGCGGCGCGTTCTCGGCGATCCGGAGCGTCGCGGGCGTGACCGCGACCCCCTGCGAGCCGAGCCGCGCGATCTCGTCGACCAGCGCCCACGGGTCGAGCACCACGCCGTTGCCGATCACCGAGAGCTTGCCCGGGCGGACGATGCCCGAGGGCAGGAGCGAGAGCTTGAAGGTCTGGTTGCCGATCACGAGGGTGTGGCCCGCGTTGTGCCCGCCCTGGAAACGGACGATCACGTCGGCCCGCTCCGAGAGCCAGTCGACGATCTTGCCCTTGCCCTCGTCGCCCCACTGGGCGCCGACCACCGCGACGTTCGCCATCAGCGCCCCTCATCCGAGCCCAAACGCGCGGGATATAGCCGAGCGGCGGGGGGTCGCGAAAGGTCCGACATTGACAGCGCATCCCCGCCGCCGGAAGGTTCGGATCGACGGGAAACGGTCGCCCGCTCGGACCGGCCGAGAGTATGGGGCGCGCGCCGCGGGAGGTGCCATGTCCGACCGACGGGCACTGGAGGCGTTCGAACGCTGCGGCACCTGCCCGCTGCACCATTCGGGCATCTGCGCCGTTCTGGGGTCCGAGCGCGTGGCGCAGCTCGGCGTGCGGGCCAAGCGCCGCTCGCTGCCGGCGGGCACCACGATCGCCAGCGAGGGCGAGCCGAGCCGGCAGGTGCACAACATCGTCTCGGGGATGGTCGGCCTCTCCAAGATGCTGCCGGACGGGCGCCAGCAGATCGTCGGCATCCTCCAGCCGAGCGATTTCCTCGGCTGCACCTTCTCGGAGACCTGCGACGTCACCGCCGAGACGCTGACCGATGTCGAGCTCTGCACAATCGAGCGCGGCGTCTTCGAGGGGCTGCTGCGCACGAAGCCGGAACTCGAGCACGAGCTTCTGCTGAGCGTGATGAACGAGCTCCACGTGGCGCGCGAGTGGCTGCTGGTGCTCGGCTGCAAGAGCGGGCTCGAGCGCGTCGCCACCTTCCTCTGGTTCATCGTCGCGCGCGGCGAGCGGCAGGGCTGCGCCAAGGCGCCGCGCGCCCGCGCGCCGCTCTACGAGATCCCGATCACCCGGGCCGTGATGAGCCGGTATCTCGGGCTCTCGCTCGAGACCGTGAGCCGGCAGATCTCGCAGCTGAACGCGATGGGCGCGATCCGCCTGAGCGACCCGCGCCACTTCACCGTTCCGGATCCCGAGCGGCTGCGCGCGCTCGGCGGCCTCGGCGAAACCGTCTGACCCGGGCTCAGCGCTCCTGGATCGACTGCAGGTGGTAGACCAGCGAGAGGATCCGGCCCTGCACGATCTCCTCGACCTCGACGCCCGGATGGAACGTCTTCGGCCCCGCCTGCTCGCGGAAATAGTCGCCCCAAATCGGCATCTCCCGCGTTCCGTGGCCCTGGATCTCGCGCCGCCCGTCGATCGCCTGGTAGACCTCCGAGACCGGGAAATGCCCGTCGTTCTCCGCCGCGAGCCGGGTCAGGTCGCGCGGCGGGCGCTTCATCAGGATGGCGATCGGCCCGTCGCCCTTGCCCTCCGGCCCGTGGCACGCGGCGCAGCGCGCGTTGTACTCGGCCTCTCCGAAGGTCATGTCCTGTGCCGCCGCGTGGCTCGAAAATCCGACGCATGCGCTCAGTATCGCCGAAGAAACCAACCAGGCCCTACTCGCCGCCATCGCCTCTCTCCCCAAGATGAGTGTTCTCTTCGGGGAGAGACTAGGGAGCCGCCGCGGGCGCGGCATTGAGGATCGTCAACGGTTTCGGTCTCAGAAGGCAAGCGCCTTGGCCTCGCGCACCTGCGGCAGCGCCGCGATCTCCGCGAGCGTGCCCGGCGACAGCGGCTCGTCGACCCCCATCAGCGTGATCGCCTCGCCCCCCTTCTCCGAGCGGCCGAGATGGAAGGTCGCGATGTTGACGCCGATCTCGCCGGTCTTGGTGCCGAGCGCGCCGATGAAGCCCGGCTCGTCGGTGTTGACCGTGTAGAGCATGTAGGGCAGCGGCTCGGCCTCCATGCCGATCCCCTTGATCTGGATGATCCGCGGCTTGCCGTCGGAGAACAGCGTGGCGGCGACGCTCCGGGTCTTGCCCGGCGTCGTGACGAGGAGGCGGACATAGGTGCCGTAGGCGCCCTGGGCGTCCTTCCGCGTCTCGGCGATGCGGATGCCGCGCTCGCGCGCGAGCACCGGCGCCGAGACCATGTTGACCGCCTCGCCCATCTGAGGGCTGAGCAGCGCGGCCGCGAGCGCGGCGGTGAGCGGCTTCAGGTTGAGCTCGGCGACGCGCCCGACATACTCGATCTCGATCGCCTCGATCGGCTCCTCGGTCAGCTGGCCCGCGAACGCGCCGAGCACCTCGGCGACCCGCACCCAGGGGCGCAGGATCGGCGCCTCCTCCGCCGTGATCGAGGGCGCGTTGATCGCGTTCGAGATCGCGCCCCGGAGAAGATAGTCCGACATCTGCTCGGCGATCTGCAGCGCCACGTTCTCCTGCGCCTCGGTCGTCGCCGCCCCGAGATGGGGGGTGACCACGACGTTCGGCAGGCCGAAGAGGGGGTTCGCGCGCGCCGGCTCCTCGGCGAAGACATCGAAGGCGGCGCCCGCGAGGCGGCCCGCCGTCAGCGCCTCGGCGAGCGCCGCCTCGTCGACCAGCCCGCCGCGCGCGCAATTGATCAGCCGCGCGCCCGGCTTCATCCGCGCGAGCCGCCCGGCCGAGAGGATGTTCGCGGTCTTCTCGGTTTTCGGCACGTGCAGCGTCACGAAATCGGCGCGGGCGAGCAGGTCGTCGAGCTCCGCCTTCTCGACGCCGAGCTCCGTCGCCCGCTCCTCGCCGAGAAAGGGGTCGTAGGCGATCACCTTCATCGCCAGCCCGATCGCACGGCGCGCCACCACCGAGCCGATGTT
>CAZWDE010000358.1:0-3408 GCA_964632555.1 uncultured Limibaculum sp. | reverse complement strand
TCATGGTGAGCCCGTCCGAGCGCGCGGCGAGGCAGACCTTCATCGCCAGCAGGAACCGCGAGAGCTCGCCGCCCGACGCGATGCGGTCGACCGGACCCGGCGGGCTGCCGGGGTTGGTGCTCGCGGTGAAGCGCACGGCGTCCGCGCCCGAGGGGCCCGGGGCGGCGGGCGCGATCTCGGTGACGAAGCGCGCCTTCTCCATGCGAAGCGGCGCGAGCTCGGCGGCGATCGCCTGGTCGAGGCGCGCGGCGGCGGCCCGGCGCGCGGCGGTGAGCGCCTCGGCCGCCGCGTCGTAGTCGGCGCGGGCGGCGCTTGCCGCCGCCTCGAGCGCGGCGATGTGCTCCGCGCCCTCGTCGATCGCGGCGAGGCGGCGGGCGAGGTCGGCCGCGAGACCCGGAAGATCGTCGGGCGCGACGCGGTGCTTGCGCGCGGCGGCCCGGAGGGCGAACAGCCGCTCCTCGACCGCCTCGAGGCGCCCCGGCTCGACATCGAGCGCCTCGAGCGCGGCGCGCAGCCCCCGCGCCGCCTCGCCGAGCTCGACCATCGCGCGGTCGAGCGCGGCGACGGGTTCGTCGAGCAGCCCCTCGGCGCGGTCGGCCGCCCGCGAGAGCCGGTCGAGCGCGTCCGCCGCCGCGCCCTCGGCCTCGGGCGCGACGAGCTCGGCGGCGCGGGCCACCTCCTCGCGGATGCGCTCGGCCGCCTGCATGCGCCGCCGCTCGGCGTCGAGCGCCGCGTCCTCGCCGGCCTCGGGCGCGAGCCGCGCGAGCTCCTCCACCGAATGGCGCAGATAGTCGGCGTCGGCCGCGGCCCGCTCCAGCTCGGCCCGGGCCTCGGCGAGGCGTGTCTCGGCCTCCTGCGCCCCGGACCAGAGGCCGGCGACGTCGACGCGGCGCGCCTCGAGCCCGCCATGGGCGTCGAGCAGCGGCCCGTGCGCGCGCGGGTCCAGCAGGCCCCGGTCGTCGCGCTGGCCGTGCACCTCGACGAGGCAGGCCCCGATCCGCGCCAGCGCCTCGGCCGAGGCCCGCTGGTCGTTGACGAAGCCGCGCGCCGGCCCGCCCTCGCCCTGCACCCGGCGCAGGATCAGCTCGCCCGGCCCGCCCGCGAGGCCGAGCTCGTCGAGCACGCCGAGCGCGGCGTGCCCCGCGCCGACCTCGAAGACCGCGGTCACCGAGCCCCGGCCCGATCCCGGGCGCACCATCTCCGCGCGGCCGCGGCGCCCGAGCGCGAAGCCGAGCGCGTCGAGCAGGATCGACTTGCCGGCGCCGGTCTCCCCCGTCAGCACGTTGAGGCCGGGCTCGAAGGCGAGGTCGAGCGCCTCGATCAGCACGATGTTGCGGATCTCGAGCCCGCGCAGCATCGCGCCCCCCTCACCGACCGCGGATCAGAGCCACTTGCCCTGGATCACGCGGCGGTAGACCCGCGAGAAGAAGCCGTCCGGGTCCTCGTCGTCGGGGATCAGGTCGCGGCCGGTGAGCAGCTCGTAGCTCGCGAGATACCAGTCCGAGCCGGGAAAGTTGTGCCCGAGCACGGCCGCCGAGGCGATCGCCTCCTGCTCGAGCCCCAGCGCGAGATAGGCCTCGACGAGGCGGTGCAGCGCCTCGGGCGTCTGCGACGTCGTCTGGTATTCGTCGACCACCCGGCGGAAGCGGTTGATCGCCGCCGGAAAGTGCCCGCGCTTCAGGTAGTAGCGGCCGACGGTCATCTCCTTGCCCGCGAGGTGGTCGAGCGTGAGATCGACCTTGAGCTCGGCATCGCGCGCGTAGTCGCTGTCGGGATAGCGGCTGACCACCTCGCGCAGCTCCTGCAGGGCGCTCTCGGTGGTGTTCTGGTCGCGCTCCACGTCGACGATGTTGTCGTAGTAGGTGAGCGCGATGATGTACTGCGCGTAGGCCGCGTCCTCGTCGGACGGATAGAGGTTGACGTAGCGGCGCGCGGCGGTGCGTGCGGCGGAGTACTGCCCCGCCTCGTAGGACGCGAAGGCCGACATGATGATGGCGCGCTTGGCGAACTGGGAGAACGGATAGAGCCGCTCGATCTCGTCGAAGGTCGCCGCGGCCGCGACGTTGTCGCCGTCCGCGAGCTGCGCCTCGCCGCGGCGGAAGATCTCCGCGGCGGTCAGCTCCTCGACCGGTTCGTCCTCCTCGCCGAGGCCCGAACAGCCGGCGATCATCAGCGCGGCGAGGCAGGCGATCAGGCAACGGTGCGGGCGCGGCATCGGCGGGGCCTCCGGTCTCTCGGCTCAGGGCGGGGCCCGGCGGCCCGGCGCGCCCGGAGACTAACCCGCTGCGCGTGCGGGGAAAAGGCCCCCGCGCGGCGCCGCGGCGCTCAGACCGCGAGGCTCGCGGGCTCCGCCACCGGCCCCGGCAGCGCGGCCGCGTCGGCCTCGGCCCAGATCCACGCCTCGGGCGTCGCGAGCAGCGCGCGCAGCAGGCGGTTGGTCATCTCGTGGCCCGCCTTCACGCCCTCGTAGCGGCCGAGGATCGGCGCGCCCGCGAGCGCGAGATCGCCCACCGCGTCGAGCATCTTGTGACGGACGAACTCGTCGGCGCGGCGCAGGCCGCCCGGATTGAGCACGCGCCCGCCGTCCACCACGACGGCGTTCTCGAGGCTGCCGCCGAGCCCGAGCCCGGCCGCGCGCAGCATCTCGACCTCGGCGCGCCGGCCGAAGGTCCGGCAGTCGGCGAGGGCGCGGGAGAACGCGGCGCCGGCGAGCTCGAGCTCGAGGCTCTGGCGGCCGATCGCGGCGTCCTCGAAGTCGATCGCGAAGGCGACGGCGAACCGCTCGGCCGGCACGAGCCGCGCCAGCCGGTCGCCGCTCCGCACCTCGACGGGCGCGAGAACGCGGATCGCGCGGAGCGGCTCGGCCAGCGCCACGGTGCCCGCGGCGAGGATGCCGCGCAGGAAGGGCGCGCTCGAGCCGTCCATGATCGGCACCTCGGGGCCGTCGAGCTCGACCACGACGTCGCTCAGGCCGGCGCCCGCGAGCGCGGCCATCAGGTGCTCGACCGTGCCGATCTCGGTGCCGTGGGCGTTGGCGATCTTCGTGCAGAGCCGGGTGTCGACCACGGCCTCGGCGCGCGCCGGCACCTCGGCCAGGGCGGCCGGGCGGTCGGTCCGCCGGAACCGGATGCCGCCCTCGGCGGCGGGGCGGAGGGTGAGCCGCACGGGCCGCCCGCTGTGCAGGCCCACGCCCTGAAAGCAGACCGACGCCTTGACGGTCCTGCGCCTCGCCGGCTGATGCATCGCGACCCCCGTGCCTCAATGCGCCCGTCTTTATCTGACGTTAACGGGTCGCTTTCGAGCGGTGATTAGGCTCGCGGCGGATCGGGCTCAAATCACTCTTTGTGACGCTCTGCAACATGCGAGGGGGCCGTCGCGGGGCCCGCGCGGCGCGCGGAGCACGCCGGC
>CAZWDE010000357.1:0-3418 GCA_964632555.1 uncultured Limibaculum sp. | reverse complement strand
AGGGCCCGGGCGATCGCGATCCGCTGGCGCTGCCCGCCCGAGAAGGCGAAGGGGAAGCGGCCGAGATGGTCCGCCGAGAGCCCGACGCGGCCCATCAGCAGCGCCGCGCGCTCGCGCCGCTCCGACGGCGTGCCGATGCCGTGGATCGCCAGCGGCTCGGTCAGGATGTCCTGCACCGACATGCGCGGGCTGAGCGCCGCATAGGGGTCCTGGAACACCATCTGCGCCTTGCGCCGGTAGCGCTTGAGCCCCGCGCCCGCGAGCGCGGTCACGTCCTCCTCGCCCCCCGAGGCGGGGCGGAAGACGATGCGCGCGCCGGGGTCCGGCCGCTCGGCGCGCAGCACGAGCTTCGCGACCGTCGACTTGCCCGAGCCCGACTCGCCGACCACGGCGACCGTGCGCCCGCGCGCGAGGTCGAAGGCGAGATCGGCCACCGCGTGCACCGGGGGCCCCGGCCGGCCGAAGCCGCGCGTGCGCCCGGGATAGGTCTTCGAGAGCCCCGACACCGAGAGGATGCAGCGCGCGGGCGCGGGCGGCTCGGCCGTGCGCAGCCGCTCGGGCACGCGCGGCGCCGCCGCCAGCAGGGCGCGCGTGTAGCCGTGGCCGGGATGCGCGAGCACCGGCGCGCAGGCGCCCGCCTCCATCACGCGCCCGCGGTTCAGCACCACGATCCGGTCGGCCATGTTGGCGACCACGCCGAGATCGTGGGTGATCAGCATCACCGACAGGCCGTGCCCCCGGGCGAGCGAGCGGAGGAGCTCGAGGACGGTCGCCTGCGTCGTGACGTCGAGCGCGGTGGTCGGCTCGTCGGCGATCACGAGCTCGGGCTCGCCGATCATCGCCATGGCGATCACCGCGCGCTGGCGCAGCCCGCCCGACAGCTCGAAGGGATAGGCGGCGTAGGCGCGCTCGGGGTCGGGGAAGCCGACCTCGCCGAGCGTCGCGAGCACGCGGCGGCGGAGCTCCGCCCCGCTCGCCCGCCCGTGCACCGCGAGCACCTCGCCGACCTGCGAGCCCACGGTGTGGAGCGGCGAGAGCGCGCTCATCGGCTCCTGGAAGATCATCGAGATGCGGTCGCCCCGCAGCGCGCGAAGCCGGCGCCGGCCGAGCCTCAGCAGGTCGACCGGGTCGCCCGACGCGGCCGGCCGGTAGAGCGCGCGCCCGCCGGTGACGCGCGCGCCCCGCGGCAGCAGCCCGATCACCGCCTTGGCGGTCAGCGTCTTGCCCGAGCCCGACTCGCCGACGAGCGCCAGGGTCTCGCCGCGGTCGACCGAGAAGGACACGCCGTCGACCACGGGATGCGCCGTCCCGCCCGGCCCGAAGCCGATCGAGAGGGTGTCCACGGCGAGGAGCGGCGGTCCGGCCATCGGCGTCCCCTAGCGTCAGATCGGCGCGAGAGTGGTGCAGGCGGGCGGCCATGGCAAGCCGGAACGGCGGGCCGGCGCGCATTGCCCGGAACCGCAGCGCGGCCGCCTCACTTGCCGCCGCCGCGTCGAGCGGCTAGGCCGGCGGGGACGGGGGGCGTGCTCCCGCGCGGGGCGTCGGCGGAGGCGAGGCGGCGGAGACGATGCGCGAGCTCGGTCTGATGTGCATGCTCGCGCTCGCGCGGCCGGCGCCGCTCGACCTCTTCGCGCTGCGCCGGGCGGTCGCGCAGGTGGCCCCGCGCTCGGCCGTCACCATCGAGCGCCGCCGCGCGCCGCCGGGCGAGACGGTGCTGATCGTCGCGGTCGACGGGCACCCCTTCGTGGTCCACGCGACGCCCGAACGGCTGCCCGAGCGCGACTATGCCGAGGCGGTCGCCGGCAACCTGCTCTGGCCCGACGCCGGCGACGCGATGGCCCATCACGAGGCGAGCGTGGCGGTCTGCGCCGCCGAGCGCGAGCACGGGCACGGCCTCCTGCGCGCGCAGGCGGCGGCCCTCACGCGCCTCGCGGCGGCGGTCTCGGCGGCGGCCAGGGCGCTCGGGGCGCACTGGCTCGGCACCGGCGCGATGGCCTCGCCCGAGCGGCTGGCCCGGGCCGCCGGTGAGATCGGGCGCGGGCAGTGGCCGGTCGATCTCTGGCTCGGCTACCGGCTGACCGGCGGTGGCCGGCAGGGCGAGCGGCCGGTGATCGGGGCCGCCACGGTGGGCGCCCGGCCCTATTTCGGCGTCGAGATCGAGATCCCGCCCTATGCGGCCGGCGAGACGATCGAGCCGATCCGCATCCTGTTCGGCGCGGCGGCCGCGCTGATGGCGAGCGGCGAGCCGGTGCGCGACGGGCTCGCCGTGCGGGTGCGCGGCGAGGAGGGGCGCGGTTTCCGGCTCGCCCTCGACCCGGCGCGGCCGGGCGTCGCGCGGCTCGAGACCGGCGGCGGCTGAGCCGCCCCGCTCCCGGCCGCGCTCAGCGCCCGTCGAGCTCCGAGGACGGCAGGATCGGAAAGAACACCCCCCGCGAGACGAGCCCGAACCAGCGCGCGCCCTCGTGCTCGCGGTGCTCGCCGATCTCGACGAGGCGGTAGAAGCTCTTGCGATCGATCAGCGCCTCGAGCCCGCGGCGGACATGCACATAGGGGCTCGGCTCTCCGGTCTCGGGGTCGCGCTCGACCCGGATCGGGTTGTCGGGCCCCGCCACCGTCTCGTCGCCGACATTGGTCACGAACACGATCGCGCGAGCGTCGCCCTCGCCCTCGACGCGGAAATCGACCGCGAGGAAGGGCGCGTCCTCGACCGTGATGCCGATCTTCTCGACCGGCGTGACGAGGTAATGGCGGCCGTTCTCGCGCTTCAGCACCGAGGCGAAGAGGCGCACGAGCTCGGGCCGCCCGATCGGCGTGCCGAGATAGTACCAGAGCCCCGAGCGCGCGATCCGGATGTCGAGATCGCCGCAGAAGGGCGGATCCCACAGATGCACCGGGGCGGGGCCGCCGGTCTTCACGGCCCGGCCCACCGCCTTCGCGAGGTCCTCGGCGCCGCGCGCCTCGGCCGCGGCCGGGCCGCTCGCGCCGCTCACGCCTTCCGCGGCGTCGCGCGGTTTTTCTGACGAACCCATCGGTCACCCCCTGTTGTCTTTTCCGGGACTTGCATACCTTACTCGTGACGCATCAACGCCACAGCCGCCGGAGATCCGCATGAGCGAGCCCGCCGACCCCGTCGCCCGCATCGAGGAGGCCAGCCGGCGGCTCGCCGAGGCCCGCGCCGAGATCGCGAAGCGCATCGTCGGGCAGGAGAGCGTGGTGTCGCTGGCGCTCGTCACGATCCTCTCCGGCGGCCATGCGCTGCTCGTCGGCGTCCCCGGCCTCGCCAAGACGCGTCTCGTGGAGACTCTGGGGACGGTGCTCGGCCTCGACAATGCCCGCATCCAGTTCACGCCCGCCCTGATGCCCGCGGACATCCTCGGCTCGGAGCTGCTCGAGCCCGGCGCGGACGGCAGCCCGGCCG